>NZ_JBGGPM010000010.1:0-89638 GCF_041320675.1 Erwinia sp. STN24
TTGCCTGGCGGCTTTAGCGCGGTGGTCCCACCTGACCCCATGCCGAACTCAGAAGTGAAACGCCGTAGCGCCGATGGTAGTGTGGGGCCTCCCCATGCGAGAGTAGGGAACTGCCAGGCATCAAATTAGACCATTTATGGTCATGACTTTTCCCGTGACGCGGAAAAGGCGAAATACCTGATATCAGAGGCAACATTCTGAGTTCAGTACAGAATCGGTGGAGCGGTAGTTCAGTTGGTTAGAATACCTGCCTGTCACGCAGGGGGTCGCGGGTTCGAGCCCCGTCCGTTCCGCCACCCTTTTAGGGGCGTAGTTCAATTGGTAGAGCACCGGTCTCCAAAACCGGGTGTTGGGAGTTCGAGTCTCTCCGCCCCTGCCATTTAAAAATAATCCTTTGCTCCGGCAAAGGATTTTTTTTGTCTGAAAAACGGCTATTCTGTTCTGCTTGTTCTGCTTGTTCTGCTTGTTCTGCCTGTTCTGCCTGTTCTGCCTGTTCTGCCTGTTCTGCCTGTTCTGCCTGTTCTGCCTGTTCTGCCTGTCCTGCCTGTCCTGCCTGTCCTGCTTGTCCTGCTTGTCTGTACTGTTTCTCACCGGATTCTAACCTTTATCCCTGCATATCAAACGACCTTACCTCTTGATATTAAAGTCAGGAAATGGCCAGCAGCTGACCATTCTGTCCTGAAGGCCCTGAAACAAGGGCATATGACCGGAAACTTAAATCAGGGCGTATGACCGGAAACTTAAACTAAGGCGTATTAACCGGAAACTTGAGCAACTGTCTGATGTGTGACTGCTGATCGCTGTTTTGCAGCCAGACGGCGTAAAGCGGGCGTACAGCGACGGGCGTATCCGGGATAACGGATAAATCGGGATACTCGCTGTGCCAGATATCCGGTAAGAAAGCACAGGCACCGGTGGTATGCAGTAGCTGACGTGTCAGATGGGCTGACGTTGTTGTCAGCACGGGGACATCGTCCGCGCCCGCCAGATAGCTTTCATGCTGATGAAAATCAGCGCCCCATTCCAGCTTGATGTAATCATACTTTTCACGCTTCTCCGATTGCCGCGATCGATAAAGCGTTAGCGAAATATGACCGATCTGCTGGCTGGTCAGTTCGTCCATTTTAGGCGCTTCCGTAGTGATTAGCAGATCCAACTGGCGCTCATGCAGCTGTTTAACCAGCAAATGACGCTGAGCCACTCTTGCCTCCAGGTGCAAATCTTCCCGATTTTCATACAGCGTTTGTAGCCAGGGCGTCAGATAAGCTTCCCAAAGAGAAGCGCTGGCACCGATAGAAAGTTCATGATGCTGCTGGGTATGCGCGACCTCTTTTTTGGCCATCATCCAGGTGCTCATCAGGCTTTCGGCATAAGGAAGCAGCCTTTCGCCCGCTGACGTCAGACGGATATTGTTACGGTGACGCGTAAAAAGGTTAACGCCCAGCTGATTTTCCAGCTGCCTGATGCGAAAACTTACGGCAGATTGCGTGAGATAGAGCGCTTCAGCGGCACGCCCAAAGTGGCGGGTTCTGCTCACTTCAAGAAAGGTCTTTAATAATTCCGTATCCACATCCGTCTCCTGAAAATCATTTGTCGTCATGATTTAAATGTTTTGTTTTACACTCTGTCAAGCGTATCTAATACTCCGCGCCATAAATAGCACGGCCATAAAAGAGTTAGGAGCGTGTAAAATGGCGGAAAGCTTCGCAACAACGAATCGTTTTTTCGATAACAAACATTACCCACGCGGTTTCTCGCGCCACGGTGATTTCACTATCAAAGAAGCTCAACTTCTTGAGCGTTATGGTTACGCTTTTAACGAGCTGGATTTGGCAAAGCGTGAACCCGCAACGGAAGAAGAGCGTCTGTTTATTGAGGTATGCCGTGGTGTACGCGAACCTCAGTCCGAAGCAGAACGGGTATGGTCAAAGTATATGACGCGTATCAAACGTCCAAAGCGTTTTCATACGCTTTCCGGCGGCAAGCCGCAGATGGAAGGCGTGGAAGACTATTCGGACAGCGATGATTAATGATAAAGGGGCTTCGGCCCCTTTATTGTCAGCGATAAACGCTTTTTTGCAAGATAAAAACCTATTCCAGACTGTTAAGCAGATGAACCAGCAATCTGTCCATTGCCCGATAGCTTAATGCTTCAAGTAAATGCTCCCGTTTAATACTCTCTTTTTCCGCCAAATCAGCAATGGTTCGGGCTACTTTCAAAATGCGCTGCCAGGCGCGAACGGAAAGTCCCAGCTGATTAAGCACCTCTTCCAGCCAGCTCGCATCCTCTTTGCTTATTTCACAAAATCGCCGTATATCGCCTGGCGTTAACTTCCCGTTAATCGCTCTGGCCCGCGTTAGCTGAACGTTTCTGGCGGCCAGAACCCGCTGACGCACCGTTGCGCTGGATTCGCTGACGGAAGCCTGGCTTAATGTGCCGGGCGGCAGGAGGGGGACTTCCAGCGAGAGGTCGAAACGATCGAGGAACGGACCGGAAAGACGGCTGAGATAGCGCAGCGTCTGTTGAGGGGTGCTGCGGTTGTGCTTTACGCCATGCTGACCGGTAGGGCTGGGATTCATGGCAGCCACCAGCTGAAATCGCGCCGGATAGATGACCTTTGCTTTAGCGCGCGACAGGGAAATACTTCCCGACTCGACAGGCTCTCGCAGGGCATCCAGCGTCCTGCGTTCAAACTCCGGCAGTTCATCAAGAAACAGTACGCCGTTATGCGCCAGGGAGATCTCACCGGGTTTAGGCAAGGTGCCGCCGCCAACCAGCGCATAGCGCGAAGAGGTATGATGCGGCGCCCGGAAAGGTCGCTGACGCCATGGGTGGTCAGCCAGCGACGAACCCGCCACGCTGGCGATAGCGGCGCTCTCCAGCGCTTCCCGATCGCTCAGCGGCGGCAGCAAACCTGCAAGACGGGTCGCCAGCATCGTCTTGCCCGTGCCGGGCGGGCCAATCAGCAGCAGGTTATGACCACCGGCAGCGGCGATCTCCAGCGCTCTTTTAGCCTGCTGCTGGCCGATGACCTCGCTTAAATCCTCGGCGGGCATAATGATGTCGGTGGGAGCATAGCTGGCCTGCTGGAGATCCGCCTGTCCATTTAAATAAGCGCATACGTCAAGCAGGCTATTCGCAAGACGGCTATGCGCATGTTTTACAAGGCTGGCCTCATGACCGTTGTCCGTGGAGAGGATCAGCGTCCGCTTCGCCTCTGCCGCCGCCATGGCAGCAGGAATAGCAGCCTGTACGCCTCGCAGAGCACCCGTCAATGCTAATTCTCCCAGTAACTCATACTGCCCCAGTTTTTCTCCGCAAATTTGCTCTGAGGCCGCCAAAATCGCTATGGCGATAGGGAGATCGTATCGGCCGCCTTCTTTGGGCAGATCGGCTGGCGCAAGATTCACGGTAATGCGTCGCGCGGGAAAGGTGAAGCCGCAGTTTATCAGCGCGCTCCGGACACGTTCACGCGCTTCCTTAACCGTGGTTTCCGGCAGGCCGACCAGCGTCAGAGCAGGCAGGCCATTACTTAAATGCACTTCAACGGTTACCAGAGGCGCTTCCACGCCGATAGCCGCACGCGTATAGGTAACAGATAGCGACATAAAAACTCCTTATGGTCGTATTCTGTCCTGCTTCCTGACGGGTGACGAGAGCCGATATTCCGCTTATCGAAGCGGCTCGCAAAAAATATCGCTTCCCGGAGCCTTTATAAAAATTCGACGCGACCCATAAAAACAGGGCAAAGCCATTGCGTCTGGTACGTAATGAATAATTTTCAGGATTTAGCTTATTCCTTGATTAACGGTTGGTTTTTTATTAATCGCGGCGGCCATCATAAAATAAAGTGATGAAAAAAGTTGAATGCATCGCACTAACTGTGATAACTCTGTAGGCATTACTTCGAACAAGTGAATTTATCGAATCTAAATGAAAGCCCTTCTACGAGTCCTAAGCCTTGTCATTATCAACGTCGTCGTGATTATTATCACGCCGTGCGGGGCTACGCTCGGAGGAAGAAAGGCTTAAAAATCAAGCCTGAATTCAGAAGAACCCCCGCACCGAAAGGTCCGGGGGTTTTTTTTTGGCAGGGCTGACAGGCTATCAACGACAGAGGAACAGAAGATGAACAGTAGAATAAAATGCTGTTGTTCCCAGCGAGAGGCGGGGAAATAACTATGAATGGTGCTCAGTGGGTGGTTCAGGCGTTGCGTGGGCAGGGAGTCGAGACTGTTTTCGGCTATCCGGGTGGTGCGATTATGCCCGTCTATGATGCGCTCTATGATGGCGGCGTCGAACATCTACTGTGCCGACATGAGCAGGGTGCTGCCATGGCCGCCATCGGTTATGCCCGTTCTACCGGAAAAGTCGGCGTTTGCATCGCCACGTCCGGCCCCGGCGCGACCAACCTTATCACCGGGCTGGCTGATGCAATGATGGATTCCGTGCCGGTGGTGGCGATTACCGGCCAGGTTGCCGGCGGCCTGATCGGCACCGACGCTTTTCAGGAAATTGACGTGCTCGGCCTGTCGTTGGCCTGTACCAAACACAGCTTCCTGGTCGGCTCGCTGGAAGAGCTGCCGGAAATCATGGCCGAAGCTTTCGCCATCGCCCGCTCCGGTCGCCCCGGCCCTGTGCTGATCGATATCCCTAAAGATATCCAGTTAGCCAGCGGCGAGCTGACAGCCCATCTGGCGGCGGTTGAAGACGAAGCGGCGCATCCTCATCAGGCGTTGGCGCAGGCGCGCGCCATGCTGGCTCAGGCTAAGAAACCGGTTTTGTACGTGGGCGGCGGTGTTGGCATGGCCGGTGCCGTAGAGGCCCTGCGTGCGTTCGCTCACGAAACGGGCATTCCTACCGTCGCCACGCTGAAAGGTCTGGGCGCGCCGGATCCTCAGGATGCCTGTTATCTGGGGATGTTGGGTATGCACGGCACCAAGGCCGCCAACTTTGCCGTCCAGCAATGTGACCTGCTGATTGCCGTCGGCGCCCGTTTTGACGATCGCGTAACCGGCAAGCTGGATACGTTTGCTCCTCATGCCAGCGTTATCCATATGGATATCGATCCCGCCGAGCTGAACAAATTGCGCCAGGCGCATGTGGGATTGCGAGGCGACCTCAATAAGCTGCTGCCGGACTTATATCATCCGACGGAAATCAGCGCATGGCGCGAGCACGTGCAGGCGCTGAAGGCCGATCACGGCTGGCGTTACGATCATCCGGGCCAGGCTATCTATGCGCCGCTGTTTCTGAAACAGCTCTCCGATCGTAAACCGGCAAGCGCGATTGTTACCACCGATGTCGGCCAGCACCAGATGTGGACAGCGCAGCATATGAGCTTTAACCAGCCGGAAGATTTTATTACTTCCAGCGGTCTCGGCACGATGGGCTTCGGACTGCCGGCCGCCGTGGGCGCGCAGGTCGCCCGACCGGAAGATACCGTGATCTGCGTGTCGGGCGACGGCTCTTTTATGATGAATGTACAGGAGCTGGGCACCATCAAGCGCAAGCAGCTGCCGGTAAAAATCGTTTTGCTGGATAACCAGCGTCTGGGCATGGTGCGCCAGTGGCAGCAGCTGTTTTTCTCGGAGCGCTACAGCGAAACCAATCTCTCCGACAACCCCGATTTCCTGATGCTGGCCCGCGCTTTCGACATTCCCGGCCAGCGCATTACCCGTAAAGACCAGGTGGCTGCCGCGGTAGACGCTTTGCTGAACAGCGAAGGGCCTTACATGCTGCATGTCGCCATTGATGAACTTGAAAACGTCTGGCCGCTGGTGCCGCCGGGTGCCAGCAACGAAAATATGATGGAGAAAACCTCATGATGCAGCATCAGTTATCCATAGAGGCGCGCCTGCGCCCTGAAATCCTGGAACGCATCCTGCGCGTTGTTCGCCATCGCGGCTTTCAGGTTTGCGCAATGAATATGTCTTCCGGCGAAAATAGCGACAGCATAAATATTGCCATGACCGTTGCCAGCCAGCGCCCGGTCGATTTACTGTCAACACAGTTAAGCAAGTTGATGGATGTTGCCACCGTTCACATCCAACACCAGACAACACAACAAATCCGCGCCTGAGCGCGAAAAGGAAAGAAGAATGACGAAGAAAGCTGACTTTATCTGGTTCAATGGCGAGATGGTGAAGTGGGAAGAGGCGAAAGTTAGCGTCATGTCCCACGCGCTGCACTACGGCACCTCCGTATTTGAAGGCGTCCGCTGCTATGACTCGCACAAAGGCCCGGTAGTCTTCCGCCATCGTGAACATATGCAGCGTCTGCACGACTCTGCAAAGATCTATCGCTTTCCGGTCAGCCAGAGCGTTGATGAGCTCATGGAAGCCTGCCGCGAAGTGCTGCGCGTCAACAAGCTGACCAGCGCTTATATTCGCCCGCTGGTTTTCGTCGGCGACGTGGGCCTGGGCGTGAACCCGCCGGACGGCTACAGCACCGATGTGATCATTGCCGCCTTCCCGTGGGGCGCTTACCTGGGCCCGGAAGCGCTGGAGCAGGGTATTGATGCGATGGTTTCCTCCTGGAACCGCGTGGCGCCAAACACGCTGCCAACCGCAGCGAAAGCGGGCGGCAACTACCTTTCCTCTCTGCTGGTGGGCAGTGAAGCGCGCCGTCACGGCTATCAGGAAGGCATCGCGCTGGATACCCAGGGCTATATCTCTGAAGGCGCCGGCGAGAACCTGTTTGAAGTGAAAGACGGCATCCTGTTTACGCCGCCGTTTACCTCCTCCGCGCTGCCGGGCATTACGCGCGACGCCATCATCAAACTGGCGAAAGAGATGGGCATTGAGGTACGCGAGCAGGTGCTTTCCCGCGAATCGCTCTATCTGGCCGACGAAATCTTTATGTCCGGTACGGCGGCGGAAATCACCCCGGTACGCAGCGTGGACGGCATTCAGGTTGGCGAAGGCAAACGCGGCCCGATCACGACCCGCATCCAGTCCGCTTTCTTTGGGCTGTTTACCGGCGAAACCGAAGACAAGTGGGGCTGGCTGGATCCGGTCAACCCACAACAATGACATTTTACGGGCGTCGTTTGACGCCCGTGTATCATCTGATTCTGGAGTATGAGCATGCCTAAGTACCGTTCCGCCACCACCACTCATGGCCGTAATATGGCCGGTGCCCGCGCGCTGTGGCGCGCCACGGGTATGACCGACGACGATTTTGGCAAGCCTATCATTGCCGTGGTCAACTCCTTTACGCAGTTCGTACCGGGGCACGTACATTTACGCGACCTGGGCAAACTGGTTGCCGAACAGATTGAAGCTTCCGGCGGCGTCGCCAAAGAGTTCAACACTATCGCTGTCGATGATGGCATCGCGATGGGGCACGGCGGTATGCTTTACTCTCTGCCTTCGCGCGAGCTGATCGCCGACTCGGTCGAATACATGGTCAACGCCCACTGCGCGGACGCCATGGTCTGTATCTCTAACTGCGACAAAATCACGCCGGGAATGCTGATGGCTTCCCTGCGCCTGAATATTCCGGTGATCTTTGTTTCCGGCGGCCCGATGGAAGCCGGGAAAACCAAACTTTCCGATAAGATCATCAAGCTGGATCTGGTTGATGCGATGATCCAGGGCGCTAACCCGAACGTCAGCGACGAAGACAGCGATAAAATCGAACGGTCAGCCTGTCCGACCTGCGGTTCCTGCTCCGGCATGTTTACCGCTAACTCAATGAACTGTCTGACGGAGGCGCTGGGCCTGTCGCAGCCGGGCAACGGCTCGCTGCTGGCAACCCATGCCGATCGTAAGGCGCTGTTCCTGAAGGCAGGCGAACGCATCGTTGGCCTGGCGAAACGCTACTACGAGCAGGATGACGAAAGCGTGCTGCCGCGTAATATCGCCAGTAAGGCCGCCTTTGAAAACGCGATGACGCTGGATATCGCGATGGGCGGCTCGACCAATACCGTTCTGCATCTGCTGGCCGCCGCGCAGGAAGGCGAAATCGATTTTAATATCTCCGATATCGATCGGCTTTCCCGCAAGGTGCCGCATCTCTGTAAGGTTGCGCCAAGCACCCCGAAATACCATATGGAAGACGTACACCGCGCTGGTGGCGTCATCGGCATTCTGGGCGAGCTGGATCGGGCGGGCCTGATGGATAACAGCGTGCGCAACGTGCTGGGCCTGAGCCTGCAGGAAACGCTGCAACAGTACGACATCATGCTGACCAAAGACGAGGCGGTGAAAAAAATGTTCCGCGCCGGCCCGGCCGGGATCCGCACCACCCAGGCGTTCTCACAGGATACGCGCTGGGAAACGCTGGACGATGACCGTCAGGAAGGCTGCATCCGCTCCCGTGAACATGCCTTCAGCCAGGACGGCGGCCTTGCCGTGCTGTATGGCAATCTGGCAGAAGATGGCTGTATCGTGAAAACCGCTGGCGTAGAAAAAGAGAGCCACACCTTCCGCGGCCCGGCCAAAGTCTACGAAAGTCAGGACGATGCGGTAGCGGCCATCCTCGGCGGCAAAGTCGTGGCGGGCGACGTGGTGGTGATCCGCTACGAAGGGCCGAAAGGCGGGCCGGGAATGCAGGAAATGCTTTATCCGACCACCTACCTGAAATCGATGGGGCTGGGCAAAAGCTGCGCGCTGATCACCGATGGCCGTTTCTCTGGCGGCACCTCAGGGCTTTCTATCGGTCACGCTTCGCCGGAAGCAGCCAGCGGCGGCACCATCGCGCTGGTGAAAGACGGCGACATGATTGATATCGATATTCCGAATCGCGGCATCAAACTGGATGTGCCGGACAACGAACTGCACGCGCGTCGTGAAGAGGAAGAGGCGCGCGGTGACGCGGCCTATACGCCTCATAACCGCGAACGTCAGGTTTCCTTTGCTCTGCGCGCCTACGCTTTACTGGCGACCAGTGCGGACAAAGGCGCAGTACGCGACAAAAGCAAGCTGGGAGGCTAAAACATGGCTGAGTCTCAACCGTTATCCGCCGAGCCTTGCGGCGCGGAGTATCTGCGAGCGGTACTCCGTGCGCCGGTTTACGAAGTTGCGCAGGTCACGCCCCTACAAAAGATGGAGAAAATCTCCTCTCGTCTTGGTAATACGGTACTGGTTAAACGCGAAGATCGTCAGCCGGTGCACAGCTTCAAAGTGCGCGGCGCCTACGCGATGATCGCTTCGCTTAACGAGGAGCAAAAGGCCAGCGGCGTGGTGACCGCTTCGGCGGGCAATCATGCCCAGGGCGTAGCGCTGTCGGCGACCCGGTTGGGGATTAAATCTCTGATCGTCATGCCGGTAGCGACGGCTGATATCAAAGTAGAGGCCGTGCGGGCGTTTGGCGGTGAGGCTTACCTGTTTGGCGCCAATTTTGACGAAGCGAAAGCGAAGGCGCTGGAGCTGGCGGCACAGAAGGGCTACACCTTTGTGCCGCCGTTCGACCATCCGATGGTGATTGCCGGACAGGGCACGCTGGCGATGGAGCTGCTGCAACAGGATGCGCATCTCGACCGTATTTTTGTGCCCGTTGGCGGCGGCGGCCTGGCGGCTGGGGTGGCGGTGCTGATCAAACAGTTGATGCCGCAGATCAAGGTCATTGCGGTGGAAGCGGAAGACTCCGCCTGTCTGAAAGCGGCGCTGGAAGCGGGCGAGCCGGTCGATCTGCCGCGCGTCGGGCTGTTTGCCGAAGGCGTGGCGGTGAAGCGGATCGGCAGCGAAACCTTCCGGCTGTGCCAGGAATATCTTGACGACATTATCACCGTGGACAGCGATGCTATCTGCGCGGCGATGAAGGATCTGTTTGAAGACGTGCGTGCCGTCGCGGAGCCTTCCGGCGCGCTGGCGCTGGCGGGCATGAAAAAATATATCCAGCAGCATCAGATCAAAGGCGAGCGGCTGGCGCATGTTCTTTCCGGCGCCAACGTCAATTTTCACGGCCTGCGCTACGTTTCCGAACGCTGCGAGCTGGGGGAACAGCGTGAGGCGCTGCTGGCGGTTACGATCCCCGAGCAAAAGGGCAGTTTTTTGAAGTTCTGCCAGCTGCTGGGCGGACGCGCCGTTACCGAGTTTAACTACCGCTTCGCGGACCCGGACAACGCCTGCATTTTTGTCGGCGTGCGGCTGACGCGCGGTCTGGAAGAGCGACATGAAATCCTGCAGCTGCTGAACGAAGGCGGTTATAAGGTGGTGGATCTCTCCGACGATGAAATGGCGAAGCTGCACGTGCGCTATATGGTCGGCGGTCGCCCGTCAAAGCCGCTTAAAGAACGGCTTTACAGCTTTGAGTTCCCGGAAGCGCCCGGCGCGCTGCTGCGCTTTTTGCAGACCCTGGGCACCCACTGGAATATTTCGCTGTTTCACTATCGCAGCCACGGTACGGACTATGGACGCGTGCTGGCGGGATTCGAGCTGGGCGAGAACGAACCGCAGTTTGAAGAACATCTGGCGGCTCTGGGCTATGATTGTCATGACGAAACCCATAACCCGGCCTTCAGCTTCTTCCTGGCGGGCTAAAGCAGGCTCCAGAACGCATCAATCAGCGGCTCGTTGAGCCGCTTTTTCTGTACGCAGACGCCCAGCTCCAGCGGCGCGACAATATCAATATTTTCCAGTTCCAGAATACGGTTACGGATCGGCTCCGGGCTGTTCTCCAGCACCACGTCCGGGATCAGCGCCACGCCGCAGCCCAGCGCCACCATCGAGACGATAGCCTCATGCCCCGCCACGGTGGCGTAAATCAACGGACTGGCGATGCGGCGGCGACGGAACCAGAGATCGATACGCTGTCGGGTTGGCCCCTGGTCGGGCAGGATAAACGGGATCTGCGGCCAGTCCGGTTCCGGCTGGCTGGCCTGGCTACGAACCGGACAAGGCAGCGCGGGCGCGATCAGCACCAGCGGGATCGGGCCTAAGGTCGTAAAGCCAATGCTGGCGGGCAGCGTTTCCGGCCGTCCGGCGATGGCGATATCGGCTTCGGCGCTCTGCACCTTATCCACTGCGTCGGCAGGATCGCCGGTGGTCAGTTTGATCTCCACCAGCGGGTGTTCAGCGCGAAAGCGATCGAGGATCGGCGGCAGATGGCTATAGGCCGCCGTTACCGAGCAAAACAGACGCAGCTCGCCGCTCAGCGACGGGCCGTGCTGGCCAATGGCGTGACGCAGCTGCTGATATTGCAACAGCGTTTGCTGGGCAAACTGGCGCAGCTGTTCTCCGGCGTCGGTCAGCGTAACGGTGCGGTTGTCGCGCAGAAACAGCGTCTGGCCCAGGTCTTCCTCCAGCCGCTGGATCTGGCGGGAAAGCGTAGAAGGGCTAACGTGCATCGCCCGCGCGCTGCGGCCAAAATGACGGCTTTCGGCCAGATGCAGGAAGAGTTTCAGATCGCGTAAATCCATGCGCTTGCGGCCTCATTTTAGCGTTGCAGTATTTGCAATATGACGTTGTTAATATATCAATTTAAGCAATACATTTCCTGTCATATGATGGGGATTAAGAGGGTGATACGGCATCACCGATAAAATAAAAGACGAACACAACCTCAGGAGTTCCCATGGCTAACTATTTCAACACGTTGAACCTGCGCAATCAGCTGGCGCAATTAGGTAAATGCCGCTTTATGGCGCGCGATGAATTTGCGGACGAAGCAAGCTACCTGAAAGGCAAAAAGGTCGTGATTGTTGGCTGTGGTGCTCAGGGTCTGAACCAGGGCCTGAATATGCGTGATTCCGGGCTGGATATCGCCTATGCGCTGCGCGCGGAAGCCATCGCGGAGAAACGCGCTTCCTGGCGTAAAGCGACGGAAAACGGTTTTAAAGTCGGCACCTATGAAGAGCTGATCCCACAGGCGGATCTGGTGGTAAACCTGACGCCGGACAAACAGCATACCTCGGTAGTGCGTGCCGTACAGCCGCTGATGAAAGACGGCGCGGCGCTGGGCTACTCGCACGGTTTTAATATCGTAGAAGTCGGCGAGCAGATCCGTAAAGACATTACCGTCGTGATGGTTGCGCCAAAATGTCCGGGTACGGAAGTGCGTGAAGAGTATAAGCGTGGCTTCGGCGTGCCTACGCTCATCGCCGTTCACCCGGAAAACGATCCAAAAGGCGAAGGCATGGCGATTGCCAAAGCCTGGGCAGCCGCAACCGGCGGCCATCGCGCGGGCGTGCTGGAATCGTCCTTCGTGGCGGAAGTGAAGTCCGACCTGATGGGCGAGCAGACCATCCTGTGCGGCATGTTACAGGCTGGTTCGCTGCTGTGCTTCGACAAGCTGGTGGCGGAAGGCACCGATCCGGCCTACGCGGAAAAATTAATCCAGTTCGGCTGGGAAACCGTGACCGAAGCGCTGAAGCAGGGCGGCATCACGCTGATGATGGATCGCCTCTCTAACCCGGCTAAACTGCGCGCTTTCGAGCTGTCTGAACAGCTGAAAACCATCATGGCGCCGCTGTTCCAGAAGCACATGGACGACATCATCTCCGGCGAATTCTCTTCCGGCATGATGGCCGACTGGGCCAACGACGACAAAAAACTGCTGGGCTGGCGTGAAGAGACCGGTAAAACCGCTTTTGAAACCGCGCCGCAGTTTGAAGGTAAAATCGCCGAGCAGGATTATTTTGACGAAGGCGTGGTGATGATTGCGATGGTGAAAGCGGGCGTTGAGCTGGCGTTTGAAACCATGGTCGCTTCCGGCATTATCGAAGAGTCTGCCTACTACGAATCGCTGCACGAGCTGCCGCTGATCGCCAACACTATCGCTCGTAAGCGTCTGTACGAGATGAACGTGGTGATCTCCGACACTGCCGAATACGGTAACTATCTGTTCTCTTACGCGGCTGTTCCGTTGCTGAAAGAGTTTATGAGCACGTTACAAACGGGCGATCTGGGCAAGGCGACGGCAACCACGACTACGGTGGATAACGCGCAGCTGCGTGACGTTAACGAAGCTATCCGCAACCATCCTATCGAATCCGTTGGCCGCAAGCTGCGTGGCTATATGACCGATATGAAACGTATCGCGGTAGCGGGCTAACCGCGCTGCTGATAACCAAAGGCGTGGTAATTTGCCGCGCCTTTGGCGTTTTTACCGCCTTATCTTATCCTCCCGCCGGTGGCTGCTGCCGTTATTGCAGATAGCGCTGCGTCAGCAAACACCAGAATGCGGCGGCAGTCACGATAATGTCGTCATTAAAATCGTAGCCGGGGTTATGCACCATCGGGCCATCGCCAGCGCCCACCATCAGGTAAGCGCCGTGGGGATGGGCCTCCAGCAGAAAAGCAAAATCTTCGCTGCCCATTAGCGGCGGCATATCGGTACAAATCAGCGACTCGTCGACCAGCTCACGCGCCACGCCGATAGCAAAATCGGTTTCCTGTTCGCTGTTAATCAATACCGGGCTGCCGCTGACGTGCACCACCTCCGCGCTGGCGTTAAAACTTTCCGCCTGCAAACGGGCAATATCCTGAATACGTTGCAGCAATAGCTGGCGCACCTGAGGATCGAGCGCTCTGACGCTCAGCTTCAGCACCGCCTTTTCATTGATGATATTGAACGCTTCGCCGGACTGGATACTGCCGATAGTGACCACCGCCTGGGCGAAAGGCGACACGTTCCGGGAAACTATTGTCTGGAGGGCTATAGCGATATGGCAGGCGACCAGAGTGGCATCCACGCCTTTTTCCGGCATAGCGGCATGGGCGCCTGCGCCAGAAACGATAATATCCAGCCTGTCGGAAGAGGCCATCACGGCATGTTTTTTAAAGTAGAAGGATCCGCAGGGCAGACCAGGCATATTATGCAGGCCAAACAGCGCATCGCAGGGGAATTTTTCCAGCAGGCCGTCGCGAAGCATCGCTTTTCCCCCGCCGGACAACTCCTCCGCAGGCTGAAAAATCAGCCGGAGTGTACCGTTAAAGTTTCGGTGACGGGCCAGATATTCCGCCGCGCAGAGCAGAATAGCGGTATGGCCGTCATGACCGCAGCCGTGAAACTTTCCGGCGGTTTTGCTGCACCAGCTTTTGCCGCTGATTTCCTGCATCGGCAGGGCATCCATATCGGCGCGCAGCCCCAGCGTTTTTGTGCCGCTGCCTGCTTTTAACGTGGCGACCACGCCGGTTTTTGCCATTCCCTGATGCACGCTGTAGCCAAACTCCCGCAGCTTTGCCGCCACCCGCTCGCTGGTGCGCAGCTCTTCGAAACCCGTTTCCGGGTGCTGGTGCAAATCGCGACGGAACTGCGTCCAGAAAGCTTCCCTTGTCTTTAAAGCCTGCAATAACGAATGCATATCTCTCTCCATGAGTTAATTATCCGGCTTATCCTGCCATGACTGGCGCAACGGAGTCTGTGAGTCCGGCCTGGTTTATCGTGAGCTGGCCGCTATTAGTGCCGCGAGAGTAAGCAAGCGCGGGAAAGAAGGGGAACGCGGAAAGAAGAGGAAGCAAAAACAGCTTCCGCAAGCACGACGGCCAGCGGAAGCTGTTGCACAGGCAGGGCCGCTTAGTTGCGGTACAGCACCTTGATGATGTGATAGCCGAACTGCGTGTGCAGCGGGCCGTAAGGCGTGATAAGCGGGCAGGAGAACACTACTTTATCGAAAGCCGGCACCATCGCGCCCTGTTTGAACTCGCCTAAGTGGCCGCCTTTTTTGCCTGACGGACAGATAGAGTGCTTTTTCGCCAGTTTTTCAAAATCTGCGCCCTGTTCCAGCTGTGCCAGAAGGTCCTGAGCCAGTTTCTCTTCCTTTACAAGGATATGGAGTGCTGCTGCGGTTTTTGCCATGATCGTACCTTGAGTCGTATGGATGCTGCTGGCTATACTACCACGCTGTGATTTCTTTCCCTCTGTCATTTCATCGAGTAAACCCCTATGCGTCTTAATCCTGGTCAGCAACACGCCGTCGAATTCGTCACCGGGCCCTGTCTGGTGCTGGCCGGCGCCGGCTCGGGCAAAACGCGCGTGATCACCAACAAAATTGCCCATCTGATCCGCGAATGCGGCTATCAGGCTCGCCATATTGCGGCGGTGACCTTTACCAATAAAGCCTCGCGCGAGATGAAAGAACGCGTGGCGCAAACGCTGGGCCGCAAAGAGGCGCGTGGCCTGATGATTTCCACTTTCCATACGCTGGGTCTGGAAATTATCAAACGCGAATACGCCGCATTGGGCATGAAGTCCAACTTCTCGCTGTTTGACGATCAGGATCAGCTGGCGCTGCTGAAAGAGCTGACCGAAGAGTGGCTGGAAAACGATAAAAATCTGCTGCAACAGCTGATCTCTACGATCTCGAACTGGAAAAACGATCTGCTGGATCCTGCGCGCGCGGCGGCGGCGGCGCAATCCGAGCGCGACAAAATTTTCGCTCACTGTTACAGCCTTTACGATCGGCATCTGAAAGCCTGCAACGTGCTGGATTTTGATGACCTGATCCTGCTGCCGACGCTGTTGTTCCAGCGCAATCTGGAAGTGCGCGAGCGCTGGCAGCAGCGTATCCGCTACCTGCTGGTGGATGAGTATCAGGATACCAACACCAGCCAGTACGAGCTGGTGAAGCTGTTGGTCGGTGCGCGCGCGCGTTTCACGGTGGTAGGCGACGACGATCAATCAATCTACTCCTGGCGAGGCGCAAGACCGCAGAACCTGGTGCTGCTGAAAGAGGATTTTCCGGCGTTACAGGTTATCAAGCTGGAGCAGAACTACCGTTCTTCCGAACGTATCCTGAAAGCGGCCAATATTTTGATCGCCAATAACCCGCACGTGTTTGAAAAACGCCTGTTCTCAGAGCTGGGCTACGGCGCGGAGCTGAAAGTGGTGACGGCCAATCACGAGGATCACGAGGCGGAGCGCGTGACGGGCGAGCTGATAGCGCACCATTTTATCAACAGGACGCAGTACAAAGATTACGCCATTCTCTATCGCGGCAATCATCAGTCGCGCGTCTTTGAAAAAATGCTGATGCAGAACCGCATTCCTTATCGCATCTCCGGCGGCACCTCGTTCTTTTCGCGGCCGGAAATCAAAGATCTGCTCGCCTATCTGCGCGTGTTGACCAATCCTGACGACGACAGCGCCTTTATGCGCATCGTTAATACGCCACGGCGTGAAATTGGCCCCACCACGCTGCGCAAGCTGGGCGAATGGGCGATGCAGCGTAATAAAAGCCTGTTCACCGCCAGTTTTGATATGGGGCTGGGCCAGACGCTGGCCGGGCGCGGGCTGGAATCGCTACAGCGCTTCACTTTCTGGCTGCAGGAAGTCGCGCAGCTGGCGGAGCGGGAGCCGGTGGCCGCCGTGCGGGATTTGATCCGCGGCATTGATTATGAAAGCTGGCTGTTTGAAACCTCCGCCAGTCCAAAAGCCGCCGAAATGCGCATGAAAAACGTCAATACGCTGTTCCAGTGGATGACCGAAATGCTGGAAGGCAGCGATATCGACGAGCCGATGACGCTGACGCAGGTGGTGACCCGCTTTACGTTACGCGACATGATGGAGCGCGGCGAAAGCGAAGAAGAGGCGGACCAGGTACAGCTGATGACGCTGCACGCTTCCAAAGGGCTGGAGTTTCCCTATGTTTATCTGGTCGGCATGGAGGAAGGGCTGTTGCCCCATCAGAGCAGCATTGATGAAAACAATGTGGAAGAGGAGCGTCGGCTGGCCTACGTCGGCATCACGCGTGCGCAAAAAGAGCTGACCTTTACGCTGTGTCGCGAGCGCCGTCAGTATGGCGAAGTGATCCGTCCGGAGCCAAGCCGCTTTCTGCTGGAGCTGCCGCAGGACGATCTCAACTGGGAAACGGAACGCAAGGTGGTCAGCCCGGAACAGCGGATGCAGACCGGGCAAAGCCGCGTAGCGGGACTGCGGGCGATGCTGGATAAGGCAAAAAACACCGGATAGGCTTTTGGCGGGTGAAGCAAGGGGACGCAAGCTGTCCCCTTATTCTTTAACTGACGGTCAGCGGCCAGTGCACATAGCTCTGCCAGCGGCTTTCCTGCTCCAGCAGTTCTGCCCGCAGCGGATGCGCTTCCAGCCAGCCGTTCGGCAACGTCAGCTGTAGCGCGTCGTCATCGGCATGGAGCCGCACGGCAGGCAGCGTATCGTCACGGCGACGGCTGGCGAAAATAATCGCCAGCCGCAGCAGCCGGCACATTCTTTCCGCCATGCGCGGCGGTACGGCGTTTTGCTGGCTGAGCAGCGCCAGGTCGATTCCGTTGACCTGGTTTTGCAGCAGCGTGGCCAGCAGCTTTTTCTGCGCCGGAGTAAAGCCCGGCAGATCGAGATGGCGAACCAGATAGGCAGCGTGCTGCGGCGCCTGTTTAAAATCGACGCTGAGGCCGATTTCATGGATCAGGCAGGCGCTGTTGAGCAGCTCCCGACAGCGTTCATCCAGCTTCCAGCTGTGGCTGACCTGACGGCCAAAGCTCTCCGCCAGGGCGCGCACGCGTTCCGCCTGTTCGGCATCAATCACGAAACGACGCTGAATGTTATGCAGGGTACGGCTACGGATATCCCGATCGACCGGCAGCCCGAGCATTCCGTATACCAGCCCTTCGCGCAGCGCGCCACCGGCCAGCGTCATGCTGCTGATGTTCAGCTCGGTAAAGATGGCGATCAGAATAGAGAGGCCGCTGGGAAAAACCAGCGCGCGCTCCAGCGTCAGTCCTTCGATTTCCAGCTCTTCCAGCTTGCCGCACTGAATGGCGCGCTGTTTCAGCTGCTGGAGCTTGGCAAGCGTAATGCGTTCGTCCATGCCCTGCGCCATCATGATTTCCTGTAGCGCCTGCACGGTGCCGGAGGCGCCGACGCAAATTTCCCAGCCCTGCTCGCGCAGTTTTGAGACAACCGGTCGGATCATGTCGCTTGCTGCCTGTTCCGCCGCGGCAAAATTATCTTTACCGAGGTGGCGGTCGCCGAAATAACGCTCCAGCCAGGTGACGCAGCCCATCGACAGGCTGAACAGAGCGCCGGGCTGTGCACCGCTGCCGGTAACCAGCTCGGTGCTGCCGCCGCCAATATCGACCACCAGCCGCTTATCGGAGCCGCCGGTGGTGTGCGCCACGCCCTGATAGATCAGACAGGCTTCTTCCTCGCCGCTGATCACATTGATGGCGCAGCCCAGAATGTTCTGCGCCCTGGAAAGAAAAGCCTCTGCGTTGGCGGCCAGCCGCAGCGTCGCCGTAGCGACCACGCGGATTTGGTCCGTGGGAATATCCTGTAGCTGTTCCGAAAACAGCGCCAGGCACTGCCAGCCGCGCGCCATTGCCTCGTCAGAGAGGCGGCTGTCGCTGTCCAGACCGGCCGCCAGGCGGACTTTGCGTTTGATACGCGCAACGGTCTGGATACTGCCCGCCACCTCGCGCACCACCAGCATATGAAAGCTGTTAGATCCTAAATCTATTGCAGCATAAAGCGATGAGGCGCTGGGCATGGCGTTAACCTGAACGTTTGCGGTTATTATTGCGCGGCGGGCCGCTGCGGCGCGGGCCGCTACTGCGACGCGGGCCGGTACCGGAACGGCTGCGTGTCAGGCGCTTCGGCGGCGGCAGATCGGTCATCAGCGCATCGCTGTTGTAGCGGCTTACGGTGATGCTGTGGCCGATATATTCTTCAATCGCCGGCAGGTTCAGCGCATATTCTTCACAGGCCAGGCTGATTGAGTGCCCGTTGGCACCCGCGCGGCCGGTACGGCCGATGCGATGCACATAGTCTTCGCGATCGTCAGGCAAATCGTAGTTAAAGACGTGCGTCACCGCAGGAATATGCAGGCCGCGCGCCGCCACGTCAGTGGCCACCAGGATATCCACGTCGCCTTTGGTAAAGTCGTCCAGGATACGCAGGCGTTTTTTCTGCGCCACGTCGCCGGTCAGCAGGCCAACGCGATGGCCGTCCGCGGCCAGGTGACCCCAGATATCTTCACAACGGTGTTTGGTGTTGGCAAAGATAATGGCGCGATCCGGCCACTCTTCTTCCAGCAGGGTTTGCAGAAGACGCATTTTTTCTTCATTAGAAGGATAAAAAAGTTCTTCCTTAATGCGATGCCCGGTTTTCTGCTCCGGCTCGACTTCCACATATTCGGCATTGTTCATGTTTTCGAACGCCAGCTCGCGCACGCGGAAGGAAAGGGTAGCGGAGAAGAGCATATTCAGACGCTGGTTCGCCGCAGGCATCCGACGGAACAGCCAGCGGATATCTTTGATAAAGCCCAGATCGAACATCCGGTCGGCTTCATCCAGCACCACGACCTGGATCGCGCCCAGATTCACGTGGTTCTGTTTAGCGTAATCGATCAGCCTGCCGGTGGTGCCGATCAGAATATCGACGCCGCTCTCCAGCACTTTCAGCTGCTTATCGTAGCCGTCGCCGCCGTAGGCCAGCCCCAGCTTCAGGCCGGTCACCTGCGCCAGCGGTTCCGCATCGGCGTGGATTTGCACGGCCAGTTCGCGGGTTGGCGCCAGGATCAGCGCGCGCGGCTGATTGACCTGACGGCCTTCCGGCGCGGGGTGAGAAAGAAGATGATGGAACGTTGACGTTAAAAACGCCATCGTTTTCCCGGTACCGGTTTGCGCCTGTCCCGCTACATCACGCCCGTTAAGGGTGAAAGGCAATGCCAGCGCCTGAATAGGCGTGCAGTTATGAAAGCCTTTATTTTCAAGGGCTTCAATGACCTGAGGGTGCAGGGCGAAGTCGGAAAACTTCTGTTCGGTTAAGTGTGTTTTGCTCATAGTGTGGTAGAATATCAGCTTACTATTGCTTTACGAAAGCGTATCCGGTGAAATAAAGTCAACCTAAGTTGGCAGATTTTACGCCAGGCAGCCAGGCATAATCTTTTGGAGTAAGACATGAGCAGCGATAAAATTGTCCACCTGACCGATGACAGCTTTGAAACCGACGTCCTGAAAGCAGAAGGCTTGACGCTGGTCGACTTCTGGGCAGAATGGTGCGGTCCGTGCAAAATGATCGCCCCGATCCTTGACGAAGTCGCCGAAGAATACGACGGCAAACTGACTATCGCCAAACTGAATATCGACGAAAACCCAGGCACCGCGCCAAAATACGGGATCCGCGGTATTCCTACTTTGCTGCTGTTTAAAGACGGCGAAGTCGCGGCAACGAAAGTGGGCGCACTTTCTAAAGGACAGCTGAAAGAGTTCCTGAACGCGAACCTGGGCTAACCAGCTCTGCTGCTGCGGTGGGCCATATGCGCTCACCGCAGGCGCGAGTCTGCTTCCCGCTTCGGTTTTCTTTTTGCCTCGTTCATATTTTTAGCTCATCGCTAGACGTTTGCCATAGAGCGTGCTAACTTACTTTTACTGCATTACGCACTTACCTGTAGTTTGAATCTAATATTTACTCCTTGTTGAACACTGTTTTCCTCTGAATGTAACAAATGTTCAGCAATCTGACGGTTAGTATCCAGAATTTCCGGCACCTTGTCCTTACCGTCTCCCCGTATCGGATCCGCGTATTCCTGCACGCGATGATCGGGAGTCTGACAAGACAGCCATTAACAGGCATGGATTTTTCGCCATACCATTGACGACAAACATTTCGAGATTTACCCCGAGTTTAAGAACCCACCATTATGAATCTTACCGAATTAAAAAATACGCCGGTTTCTGACCTGATAACACTCGGCGAAAATATGGGGCTGGAAAACCTGGCGCGCATGCGCAAACAGGACATTATCTTCGCCATCCTTAAACAACACGCGAAAAGCGGCGAAGATATCTTCGGCGACGGCGTACTGGAGATATTGCAGGATGGATTTGGTTTCCTCCGCTCTGGAGACAGCTCCTACCTCGCCGGCCCTGACGACATCTACGTATCCCCCAGCCAAATTCGCCGCTTTAACCTCCGCACTGGTGACACCATCTCCGGCAAGATCCGTCCGCCGAAAGAAGGCGAGCGCTATTTTGCCCTGCTGAAGGTTAATGAAGTTAACTTTGACAAGCCGGAAAATGCCCGTAACAAAATCCTGTTTGAAAACTTAACGCCGCTGCACGCTAATTCGCGTCTGCGCATGGAGCGCGGCAACGGGTCTACCGAAGACTTAACCGCACGCGTACTGGATTTGGCTTCGCCAATTGGTCGTGGCCAGCGTGGTCTGATCGTGGCGCCGCCAAAAGCGGGTAAAACCATGCTGCTGCAGAACATCGCGCAGAGCATCGCCTATAACCATCCTGACTGCGTGCTGATGGTGCTGCTGATTGACGAACGTCCGGAAGAAGTAACCGAGATGCAGCGTCTGGTGAAGGGCGAAGTGATCGCCTCTACCTTCGATGAGCCAGCTTCCCGCCACGTGCAGGTCGCTGAAATGGTTATCGAGAAGGCCAAGCGTCTGGTCGAGCATAAAAAGGACGTTATCATCCTGCTCGACTCCATCACGCGTCTGGCTCGCGCCTACAACACCGTGGTGCCGGCTTCCGGTAAAGTGCTGACCGGTGGTGTGGATGCCAACGCCCTGCACCGTCCAAAACGCTTCTTCGGCGCCGCGCGTAACGTGGAAGAGGGCGGCAGCCTGACCATCATCGCTACCGCGCTGGTCGATACCGGTTCGAAGATGGATGAAGTCATCTACGAAGAATTTAAGGGTACGGGCAACATGGAACTGCATCTGGCGCGTAAAATCGCCGAGAAGCGCGTGTTCCCTGCTATCGACTACAATCGTTCCGGTACGCGTAAAGAAGAGCTGCTTACCAGCTCTGAAGAGCTGCAGAAGATGTGGATCCTGCGCAAAATCATCCATCCAATGGGTGAGATCGATGCGATGGAATTCCTCATCAACAAGCTGGCGATGACCAAAACCAACGACGAATTCTTTGACATGATGAAGCGTTCGTAAGTCGGCTGGTCTGCTGGAAAAAAAGAGGGTTGAGCGATCAACCCTCTCTTTTTTTGGCCTGTTTTTGTGCGAATTCACCGCAGAAGCCGGAAAAAGAAGAAAACTCGGGGAACGCCGCGCTCAGACGTGGCGTTTTTCGTTTATGGGCTATACGATGTTGCCACTGGAGAATTAAATTAAAGGTGCGGCGGGCAGGAAATCGGGCGGTGAGGCTGGATTTTTCCCGTGGCACAATGGACATCAGAATCAGACAGCGGTTTGTGGCACAGAAATTGCTATAACACTGGGATTCTTAGCAGAGAGCTGGTTAATGTGAATTTACTCAATATGAGTACTGAGCTTGCTTTAATATTTTTGTTTTCGCTGGTGTTTCTCTTTTTCGCCCGTAAAGCAGCCAAGAAAGTGGGTCTTGTGGACAAGCCCAACTATCGCAAACGTCACCAGGGCGTTATTCCTCTGGTTGGCGGCATCTCTGTTTTCGCCGGCATCTGTTTTAGCTTCGCGGTGACCGATTACTACATTCCCCATAGTCTGCTTTACCTGAGCTGCGCTGGCGTGCTGGTGCTGGTCGGAGCGCTTGATGACCGCTTTGATATCAGCGTAAAGATACGCGCCTGCGTTCAGGCAGGCATCGCCGTGGTGATGATGACCATGGCCAAACTCTATCTGCTCAGCCTGGGCTTTATTTTTGGCCCCTGGGAGCTGATCGTCGGGCCTTTCGGCTACGTGCTGACGCTGTTTGCGGTCTGGGCGGCCATCAACGCTTTTAATATGGTGGACGGTATCGACGGTCTGCTGGGCGGCCTGTCCTGCGTCACCTTCCTGGCGATGGGCATTATTCTGTTCGTGGACGGGCAGCAAAGCCTGGCGATGTGGTGTTTTGCGATGATCGCCGCCATTATCCCCTATATCCTGCTTAATCTTGGCGTTTTCGGCCGTCGCTACAAGGTTTTTATGGGCGATGCGGGCAGCACGCTGATTGGCTTTACCATTATCTGGATCCTGCTGGAGGCGACCCAGGGACAAAGCCATCCCGTCACGCCCGTCACGGCGCTGTGGCTGATCGCCATTCCGCTGATGGATATGATCGCCATTATGTATCGCCGCCTCAGCAAGGGCATGAGCCCGTTTTCCGCCGATCGCCAGCACATTCACCATTTGATTATGCGCGCCGGGTTTACCTCGCGGCAGGCCTGCTTTCTGATCACGCTGGCGGCCGCGCTGCTGGCCGGCGTCGGCGTGCTGGGAGAATCGCTGAGCTTTGTGCCGGAGTGGCTGATGCTGGTGCTGTTTTTACTGGCTTTTATGCTCTACGGCTACTGTATTAAACGCGCCTGGCGCGTGGCGCGAATGCTGAAAAGAGTCAAAAGAAGGCTGCGCAAAGCCCGCTAGACCGTTTCGGACCTCTTTACCCTGGACAAGGAATATCATGTATGACGCATCCTGACGTTGCAGAGAACGAGCTGGATATTCGCGGGCTGTGCTGCGCGCTATGGCGAGGAAAGCGGTGGATTATCGGCAGCGCGCTGCTTTTTGCCCTGCTGGCCTGGCTCTGCTCGCTGCTGATCACGCCAAAATGGAGCACCACGGCGGTCACCGATCGTCCCACCGTCAATATGTTGGGCAATTACTACTCGCAGCAGCTGTTTCTGAACAATCTGGACAGCCGCAGCAGCAGCACGCCCATCGTTGCGCCCGCCATTGCGGACGAAGCCTATCAGGAGTTCGTGATGCAGCTGGCGTCTTATGACACCCGCCGCGAGTTCTGGCTGCAAAGCGACTACTACAAACAGCGGCAGAGCGGGCAGGCTCGCGACGATGCCGCGCTGCTCGACGAGCTGATCGCCAATATTCAGTATCAGCCCGGCGATGCGGCAAAAAGCCTGAATGACAGCGTCAAGCTGATCGCGGAAACCGCGCCGGCGGCCAACACGCTGCTGCGCCAGTATGTTGCTTTTGCCGGCCAGCGCGCCGCGCAGCATCTTAACGCCGAGCTGGCAGGCGGCTGGGCCGCCCGCGCTCAGCAGCTGAAGGCGCAGGTGCAGCGGCAGGAAGCGGTAGCGAAAGCCATCTATGACCGCCAGATCAACAGCGTGCAGCAGGCGCTGAAAATCGCGCAGCAGCAGGGCTTCGAGCAGGCGAAAACCAGCACGCCTTCAGAACAGCTGCCCGATTCCGAGCTGTTTCTGCTGGGCCGCTCGCTGTTGCAGGCCCGCCTGGAAAACCTGCAGGCCAGCGGGCCGACCTACGATCTGGACTATGATCAAAACAGAGCCATGCTGAGCACGCTGAATGCCGGGCCGAAGCCGGATAACGCTTTCCAGACCTGGCGCTATCTGCGCACGCCGGAAGAGCCGGTGAAGCGCGACAGCCCACGTCGCCTGTTTATGATGATCATGTGGGGTGCCGTAGGCGCGCTGGTTGGCGCGGGTACCGCTTTGCTACGCCGACGTCGCGGTTAAGCGCCGATTTATAGTTACCTGACAGACGAAGGAAAGAGAACAACAGTGAAAGTATTAACTGTTTTTGGCACGCGCCCGGAAGCGATAAAAATGGCTCCGCTGGTTCATGCACTTGCCCAGGATGGCGAGATAGACGCGCGTCTGTGCGTTACCGCGCAGCATCGTGAGATGCTGGATCAGGTGCTGCAGCTGTTTGCTATCGTCCCCGATTACGATTTGAATATTATGCGGCCAGGCCAGGGGCTGACGGAGATCACCAGCCGTATTCTGGAAGGGCTGAAAGGCGTGTTTACGGAGTTCAGGCCGGATGTCGTGCTGGTGCACGGCGATACCACCACGACGTTCGCAGCCAGCCTGGCGGCTTTTTATCACCGCATTCCGGTGGGGCATGTGGAGGCCGGACTGCGTACGGGCGATCTGTATTCGCCGTGGCCGGAAGAGGCCAACCGCACGCTGACCGGGCATCTGGCGACCTGGCACTTCCCGCCGACGGAAACGGCGCGGCAAAATCTGCTGCGCGAAAATCTGCCCGCCGCGCGCATGTTTGTTACCGGCAACACGGTGATCGACGCGCTGTTTTGGGTACGCGATCGCGTGTTAAGCGACGAGCAGCTGCGTAACGGCCTGGCGACTCGCTATCCCTTCCTTGAGGCTGATAAGAAGCTGATCCTGGTAACGGGACACCGTCGGGAAAGCTTCGGCGACGGCTTTGAGCGCATTTGCAGCGCGCTGGCCGATATCGCCCGCCGCCATCCCGAGGCGCAGATCGTTTATCCGGTGCACCTGAATCCTAACGTCAGCGAGCCGGTCAATCGTATTCTCAGCGATATCGACAACGTAGTGCTGATCGAGCCGCAGGAATACCTGCCGTTTGTCTGGCTGATGGATCGTGCCTGGCTGATCCTGACCGATTCCGGCGGCATCCAGGAAGAAGCGCCTTCGCTGGGCAAGCCGGTGCTGGTGATGCGTGATACCACCGAACGCCCGGAAGCGGTAGACGCAGGCACCGTCAGGCTGGTAGGCACTGACACACAAAAAATCGTTCGCGAGGTTACGCGCCTGCTGACGGACGAAGAGGCTTACCAATCCATGAGCCGCGCCCATAATCCCTATGGCGACGGCCTGGCCTGCGAACGTATTGTGCAGGCCCTTAAAAACAATCGGATTTCTTTATAATGTTCAATACCATTTCTGTTATCGGGCTGGGCTATATTGGCCTGCCTACCGCTGCGGCTTTCGCCTCCCGCCAGAAAAAAGTGATCGGCGTGGATATCAACACGCGGGCGGTCGAGACGATTAATCGCGGCGATATTCATATCGTGGAGCCGGACCTGGACGTGGTGGTGAAAACGGCCGTGGAGCAGGGCTATCTGCGGGCGACCACCCGGCCAGAGCCGGCGGACGCCTTTCTGATTGCGGTGCCGACGCCGTTCAAAGACGGACACCAGCCGGATCTCGCCTGGGTCAAAGCGGCGGCCGAGTCCATCGCGCCGGTGCTGAAAAAAGGCGATCTGGTTATCCTGGAATCGACCTCGCCCGTGGGCGCGACGGAGCAGATGGCCGAGTGGCTGGCGATGGCGCGCAGCGATCTGGCTTTTCCTCAGCACGCGGGCGAAAAAGCCGACGTGCAGATCGCCTATTGCCCGGAGCGCGTACTGCCCGGCCAGGTGATGGTCGAGCTGATTAAAAACGACCGCGTGATCGGCGGCATGACGTCGCTTTGCTCGCAGAGAGCGTGCGATCTCTACAAAATATTCCTTGAGGGCGAGTGTGTGGTCACTAACTCGCGCACCGCTGAGATGTGCAAGCTGACGGAAAACAGCTTCCGCGACGTCAATATCGCCTTCGCCAACGAGCTGTCGCTGATCTGTGCCGATCAGGGCATCAGCGTCTGGGAGCTGATCGCGCTGGCCAACCGCCATCCCCGCGTCAATATTTTACAGCCCGGCCCTGGCGTCGGCGGCCACTGCATCGCCGTGGATCCGTGGTTTATCGTGGCGCAGAATCCGGTACAGGCTCGCCTGATCCGCACCGCGCGCGAAGTTAACGACAGCAAGCCGCACTGGGTGCTGGAGCAGGTGAAGAAAAAGCTGGCCGAGTGCCTGGTCGCCAGCGACAAACGCCCCAGCGAGCTGACCATCGCCTGCTTTGGCCTGGCCTTTAAGCCCAATATCGACGACCTGCGGGAAAGTCCGGCAATGGAAGTGGCGCAGATGATCGCCGACTGGCATCAGGGCGTCACTCAGCTGGTGGAGCCGAATATTCACGAGCTGCCGAAGGGGATGCCGGAGAGAAGCGTGCTGGTTACGCAGGAAGAGGCGTTACGCCAGGCGGACGTGCTGGTTATGCTGGTGGATCATCAGCAGTTCAAAACCATCGACGTCGAAGGCCTGCGCTCGCGCTGGCTGGTGGATACCAAAGGCCTCTGGCGATGAACGCCACCGCTTTGCCGGGACGCGTCGAACCGCTGACGTGGGAAAACGCGTTCTTCGATATCAATAGCGCCCTGCTGACCGTCGATCTGCACGAGGCGCCGATCGATGAAGCGTCGCTTCGGCAATATGACCTCGTCCAGGCGAAAATCCTGTCGCAGCAGACGGCGGAGCTGGATGCGTTAAGCGCGCTGGGGTTTCGCTTTGTGGAAGGCGAAGCGGATTTCGTGCTGGGTATCGGCGTGGGCGGCAGGCCGGAAGGCATTCGCATTGCCCGTAAGGAACATATTCCGGCGCTGCGCGAGGTAGCCAGCAGCGCTTTTGCCTTCAGCCGCTTTCGCGCGCCCTGGTATAAAGCGGAAGACAGCGGGCGATTCTATGCGCAGTGGGTGGAAAACGCCGTACTGGGGACTTTCGACCATCAGTGCCTGATTGCCGTCAACGACCAGGGCGAACTACAGGGTTTCGTCTCACTGCGCGAGCTGGCCGACGGCAGCGGCAGGATCGGCCTGCTGGCGACGCTGCCTGAGGCGCAGGGACTGGGCGTCGGTCAGCGCATGATCGAGGCCGCCATTGACTGGTGTCGCGCGCGACGCCTGACGCGTCTGCATGTTGCCACTCAGCTTGGCAATCTGCCGGCACTCCGACTTTATCATCGCTGCGGCGGCGTAATTGAACGCACCGCCTGGTGGCTCTACAGGTAATTTTATGATCCCGTTTAATGCCCCACCGGTGGTGGGAACCGAACTTGAGTATATGCAGTCCGCGATGGGCAGCGGCAAGCTGTGCGGCGACGGCGGCTTTACCCGTCGCTGCCAGCAGTGGATGGAAAACCGGTTCGGCAGTCGTAAAGTGCTGCTGACGCCGTCCTGCACCGCCTCGCTGGAGATGGCCGCCATCCTGATCGACATTCAGCCCGGCGATGAAGTGATTATGCCGAGCTACACCTTCGTCTCTACCGCCAACGCCTTTGTGCTGCGCGGCGCGACTATCGTGTTTGTCGATATCCGTCCCGATACGCTCAACATCGACGAAAAGCTGATCGAAGCGGCCATCACCGAGAAAACTCGCGCGATCGTTCCTGTGCATTACGCGGGCGTCGCCTGTGAGATGGATACGATCATGGCGCTGGCGGAAAAGCATAAACTCTACGTGATTGAAGACGCGGCGCAGGGCGTAATGGCTACCTACAAAGGCAAAGCGCTGGGCACGATTGGCCATATCGGCTGCTTCAGCTTTCACGAAACCAAGAACTATACAGCGGGCGGCGAGGGCGGCGCGACGCTGATCAACGATTCGGCGCTGGTGGAAAGAGCAGAAATCATCCGTGAAAAAGGCACCAACCGCAGCCAGTTCTTTCGCGGCCAGGTGGATAAATACACCTGGCGGGATATCGGCTCCAGCTACCTGATGGCCGATTTGCAGGCCGCTTATCTCTGGGCGCAGCTGGAAGAGGCCAAACGCATCAACGAGCAGCGCCTGCGCCTGTGGCAGAACTACTACGACGCGCTGCTGCCCGTCGCCGCCAGCGGACGAATTACGTTGCCGACCCTTGCGGCAGATTGCCAGCACAACGCGCATATGTTCTATATCAAGCTGCGCGATAACGACGACCGCAACGCGCTGATTAACTGGTTAAAAGAAGCGGAAATCCTGGCCGTATTCCACTATATCCCGCTGCATTCGTCACCGGCCGGGCAGCGTTTTGGCCGTTTTCACGGGACGGACCGCTACACCACGGCGGAAAGCGAACGCCTGCTGCGGCTGCCGCTGTTTTACAACCTTTCCGACAATAACCAGAAAACGGTTATCAACTCGCTGCTGAGCTGGTTCTGATATGTCGCTGGCTAAAGCTTCGGTGTGGACGGCAGCGTCCACGCTGGTAAAAATCGCTGCCGGTCTGCTGGTGGTCAAGATGCTGGCCGTGTCCTTTGGCCCGGCGGGCGTGGGGCAGGCGGGCAACTTTCGCCAGCTAATCACCGTGCTGGGCGTGCTGGCTGGCGCAGGCATCTTCAACGGCGTCACCAAATACGTGGCGGAATATCAGCAGCAGCCTGCCCGGCTGCGCGCCGTAACCGGCACGGCGTCGGCAATGGTGCTGGGCTTCTCTACGCTGCTGGCGGTGGTTTTCCTGCTGTTTGCCGAACCGGTCAGCGTCGGCCTGTTTGGTCACGGCGGCTATGCGAACGTGGTGCGGATGCTGGCTTTTGTGCAGGTCGGCATCGCCTGGGCCAACCTGGCGCTGGCGGTGATCAAAGGCTTTCGCGATGCGATGGGCAACGCGCTGTCGCTGATCGCAGGCAGCCTGATCGGCGTGGCGGCGTGGTTTGTCTGCTACTGGCTGGGCGGCTACAGCGGCGCGCTGATCGGCATGGCGCTGGTTCCGGCGCTGGTAGTGGTGCCGGCGGCGCTGCTGCTGGCAAAGCGCGACCATCTGCCGCTGCATTTCCTTAAGCCGCAGTGGCACGGCGACATCGCGCGTAATCTGGGTAAATTCACGCTGATGGCGCTGATGACCGCCGTAACGCTGCCGGTCGCCTGGGTGATGATGCGTAATCTGCTGGCGGCGCACGACGGCTGGGAGCAGGTCGGTCTGTGGCAGGGCGTAACCAGCATCTCGGACGCTTATCTGCAATTTATCACCGCCTCTTTCAGCGTCTATCTGCTGCCGACGCTGGCAAAGCTGACCGATAAAAAAGCGATCTCGCGCGAGATCCGGCGGTCGCTGAGCTTTGTGCTGCCTGCGGTGATGGCGGTCAGCCTTACCGTCTGGCTGCTGCGCGACGTGGCGATCTGGCTGCTGTTTTCCAGCAAGTTCACCGGGATGCGCGACCTCTTTATCTGGCAGCTGACCGGCGACGTTTTTAAGGTAGGCGCTTATGTGTTCGGCTATCTGGTGATTGCCAAAGCCTCGCTGCGTTTTTACCTGCTGACGGAAGTCAGCCAGTTTCTGCTGCTGACGCTGTTTGCCTGGTGGCTGATCCCACTGCACGGCGCTGTCGGCGCGGCGCAGGCCTATATGGCAACCTACATCGTCTATTTTGCGCTTTGCGCTGGCGTATTTTTTCTTTATCAAAGACAAGTATGACAACACTGATCCACGTTCTTGGCTCGCCGATTGAGCACCACAACCAGACCGTTCTGCGGTTTTTTAATGACGTCATGACCCAGGCCGCGCCGTGCAATGAACAGCGCCAGTTTTGGGTCGTGGGCGAACCTGCGACGGCGTTTTCCTCACTGGCTATTCGCTGGTTTAAGGATAAAAAAAGCATTGCTGAGGCAGTAACTGCCCGCGCACAGGCCGATCGACAGACGCGCTTTTTCTTTCATGGCCAGTTCAATCCGACGCTGTGGCTGGCGCTGCTGCTACGCAAAATCCGGCCTGACCAGGCGTACTGGCATATCTGGGGCGCCGATCTCTACGAGCAGGCTGGCGGCCTGAAGTTCCGTCTGTTTTACGCCATGCGTTGCCTGGCGCAAAAGCGCATCGGTCATGTCTTCGCCACGCGCGGCGATATCGCCTTTTTCCAGCAGCGTCAGCCTGCCGTGCCCGCTTCGCTGCTCTATTTCCCGACGCGCATGGCGCAGATCGCGCTGCCTGACGCGCCAGAAAACAGCGAGCTGACCATTCTGGTCGGCAACTCCGGCGATGCCAGCAACCGTCACCTTCAGGCGTTGCAGGAAATCCATCAGCAGTTCGGCGAGCGGGTGAACGTCATTGTGCCCATGGGCTACCCGGCAAATAACGACGCTTATATCCAGCGCGTGCGGGAAGCCGGCGCGGCGCTGTTTGGCGCCAGGCTGAACGTGCTGACCGAAAAGCTTGATTTTACGGCTTACCTGGCGCTACTTGCCCGTTGCGATTTGGGCTACTTTATCTTCGAGCGCCAGCAGGGCATTGGCACGCTGTGTCTGCTGATCCAGGCCAACATTCCGTTTGTTATCAACCGTAAAAATCCTTTCTGGCAGGATCTGACCGGGCAGCAGGTGCCGGTGCTTTTTGCCGGTGATAAACTAACACCGGAGCTGATCGCCGAAACAAAGCGGCAGATGGCCGGCATGGATAAAGCCGCCATCGCCTTTTTCGACCCGGCCTTTGTGGCGGGCTGGCAGCAGGCGCTGGCGCTGGCGGAAGGAGCAACGGCATGATGTTTTCACAGTTTGCAGGCCTGCTGTCGGTCTGGCTGCTGTCGCTGGGGCTGATTTTGACGCTGACCTGGCGAGAGTTTCGGCGCGTGCGGTTTAACTTCAACGTCTTCTTCTCGCTGCTTTTTCTGCTGACCTTTTACTTTGGCTTCCCGCTGACCTGCGTGCTGGTGTTTGGCTTCAATGTGCAGGTGGTGCCTGCGGAGTATTTGCTGCAGGCGATGCTTGCCGCAACCTGCTTCTACGCTATCTATTATGTCAGCTATAAAACCCGGCTCAGGCAGGCGACGGAAAGGCCCGCTCGCCAGGTGTTCACCATCAACCGCGTTGAGGCGCACCTGACGTGGAGCATCCTGGCGCTGATTGCGCTGGGCACGGTGCTGGTGTTCTTTCTGCATAACGGTTTTCTGCTGTTTAAGCTGCACAGCTACAGCCAGATTTTCTCGGCAGAAGTGTCGGGCGTGGCGCTGAAGCGCTTCTTCTACTTCTTTATCCCGGCGATGCTGGTGGTCTACTTCCTGCGTCCCGGCCTGAAAAGCTGGCTGCTGTTCCTGGTGGCTACCGTCGCTTTTGGGCTGCTGACCTATGCGATTGTCGGCGGCACGCGCGCCAACATCATCATCGCCTTTGCGCTGTTTCTTTTTATCGGCATCATCCAGGGCTGGATCACGCTGTGGATGCTGGCCGCCGCTGGCGTTGCGGGCATCGTTGGCATGTTCTGGCTGGCGCTGCGCCGTTATAACCTCGACGTCAGCGGCAGCGAGGCGTTTTACACCTTCCTTTACCTGACGCGCGATACCTTTTCGCCCTGGGAAAATTTGGGTCTTCTGCTGCAAAATTACGACAAAATCGAATTCCAGGGGCTGGCGCCCATCGTCCGGGATTTCTACGTCTTTATTCCGGGCTGGCTGTGGCCGGACAGGCCTTCGGTGGTACTGAACAGCGCCAACTACTTTACCTGGGAAGTGCTGAACAACCATTCCGGGCTGGCGATCTCGCCGACGCTGTTAGGCTCGCTGGTGGTAATGGGCGGCGTCTGGTTTATTCCGCTGGGCGCGGTGGCGGTAGGCATGATTATCAAATGGTTCGACTGGCTGTATGCCAAAGGACGTCATGAGGATAATCGCTACAAGGCCGCCATTCTGCAAAGCTTCTGCTTCGGCGCGGTTTTTAATATGATCGTGCTCGCCAGAGAAGGGCTGGACGCCTTCGCCTCCCGCGTGGTGTTCTTCTGCCTGATTTTTGCGGCGGCGGTGGTGGCAGCCAAGCTGCTCTACTGGTTGTTCGACAGCGCGGGCGTAATCCGTGCGCGGCCGGTGCGCCATCCGGGCGCAAAAACAAAACCTGTTAGCCAGTAACTTTAAGGACCTGTCATGGACTCCGCTTTTACGCCGCCGCACTACCCGATCCGCGGCATTACGCTGTTGGGCTTTCGCGATATGGCCGAATTCCTTGATTATCTCTGGCTGGGGGAACGCCTGAAAAGCGGCACGCTGGTGGCTATCAATGCGGAAAAGGTGCTGACGGCGGAAAGCCGCCCGGAAATTCATCGTCTGATCGACGAGGCGGAATATAAGTACGCCGACGGCATCAGTATCGTCCGCTCCATCCGCAAAAAGTATCCGCAGGCTAAGGTTGCGCGTATTGCCGGAGCCGATCTGTGGGAAGGACTGATGGAGCGTGCCGGCCGCGAAGGCACGCCGGTTTTCCTGGTCGGCGGCAAGCCGGGCATTTTGTCCCAGACCGAAGAGAAGCTGAAGCGCCAGTGGAACGTCAATATCGTTGGCTCGCAGGACGGCTATTTCGCGCCTGCCGATCGGGAAGCGCTGTTTGCCCGCATCGCCGCCAGCGGCGCAAAGATTGTCACCGTGGCGATGGGATCGCCGCGTCAGGAGATCCTGATGCGCGACTGCAAGGCTCTCTACCCTGATGCGCTCTATATGGGCGTAGGCGGCACCTACGATGTTTTCACGGGCAACGTGAAGCGCGCGCCGAAAATATGGCAGAGAACGGGCTTTGAGTGGCTTTATCGGCTGATCGTGCAGCCTTCGCGGATTGGAAGGCAGCTCAGCCTGCTAAAATACCTGCGTTATCACCTGCGCGGCGATCTTTAATTAACGGCTTTTAAACGGCCTCATCGGTTAAAAGACAAGCATTAACGCGCTAAAACGCCTGTAGTTTAGACAGAACGCACAAAGCGTAAGCAAACGGAATTTTTTGTGCAAAAAGCACTGGACAGGATCGGCTCGAATCCGTAGTATGCCCATCCGCAACGGCGCTACGCGCCCGTAGCTCAGCTGGATAGAGCGCTGCCCTCCGGAGGCAGAGGTCTCAGGTTCGAATCCTGTCGGGCGCGCCATTAAGTTTGTGCGCAAGAGCTGCGGTGGTAGTATTACCGCGTTAGGTAGTAAAGCAGTACGAGTAACAGGTGTGGTGGCTATAGCTCAGTTGGTAGAGCCCTGGATTGTGATTCCAGTTGTCGTGGGTTCGAGTCCCATTAGCCACCCCAGATTTTGTATGCGAAGGTGGCGGAATTGGTAGACGCGCTAGCTTCAGGTGTTAGTGTTCTTACGGACGTGAGGGTTCAAGTCCCTCTCTTCGCACCACAAAATCTTTAGCAGTACGCAGTTTTCGGCGAGTAGCGCAGCTTGGTAGCGCAACTGGTTTGGGACCAGTGGGTCGGAGGTTCGAATCCTCTCTCGCCGACCATATTCCTGAAACCTTGCCGAGGCAGGGTTTTCGCTTAAAGCGATTTAAGCCGCAGTAAAAGCAGTATTCGGCGAGTAGCGCAGCTTGGTAGCGCAACTGGTTTGGGACCAGTGGGTCGGAGGTTCGAATCCTCTCTCGCCGACCACTTTAAGAAAAAGCCAGCTCTCGAGCTGGCTTTTTTGTCTCTGTAGCTTCCAGAGGATGAGAAGCTCCGAAGGAGGTTTGCGCCGAGCGCAGCGAGACAACGTTGCTACAGCAACGGCCCGCAGGGGAATAATCCTCTCTCGCCGACCACTTTAAGAAAAGGCCAGCTCTCGAGCTGGCCTTTTTGTCTCTGTAGTTTCCAGAGGATGAGAACCTCCGAAGGAGGTTTGAGGTTGCTGACAAACCCATCCTCTGTCATCAAGTCGCGTTCGGGCTGGCGAAAAGCAGCAGAGGCAGATCGGAACACGGACACGCCGTGGATCCGTCCATGGAGGCTCGTTTCGCGCGTCCATGCGCGAAAACGGTCCGTTTATCCGCTCAGCCTCTGCTGCTGCGAAGCTGCCGTTTCGCTGCAAAAAAATCCTGTTCACACGAACTCTCTACAACTTTGTCAGCGGTCTGGAACCTCCGAAGGAGGTTTGCGCCGAGCGCAGCGAGACAACGTTGCTTCCCGCCTTCATAACGTCCCGGCTTTCGTGCGTTTTACAGTAAACAGCGCTTCCGGCGAGGGCTTCTCTGCTTTGTCTCTGAAAGACGACATTCATCTCATTGTTATGCAAAAGGTTTACCCGCCTGTACATAAGCTGTCGCTGACTGACGACGCTGTAAACGGCCTCTGTTGCTTTTTAGCGACGGCCCCTGAAAAGTAATATAAGAATATTTTCAGGATAACAGGCTGAATTTAATAGAAATAAGCATTGTTCACAGGCGTAGCTGAAGACCTGGCACGGTATATGCTACAATCCCCCTGTAGAATGCTCATTCCACCTCTTATGTTCGCGTAAGCTTCATAAACCCGGGAATGATGCAGAGCCATTAGGGTACCTGTTGTCCATCTGCCGCTATCGCCGTCAGGCCTTAACGGAGGTTCAGGGCAAAACGTTGAGTCAGGTACCAGCCGGTCTTTCGGCCTGTTTATTTACACCCGCCAAATCGGCGGGTGTTTTTTTATCTGGCGACGGGCAAAAAAAAGCCGGGCAGGGCGCCCGGCTCGTTAATCCAGATTGCATCAGGGATTATTTTTCAGCGTCAGCAGCAAACCGTCGCGACGCATTTGCGCGGCTTCTTCCGGCTTGTGCTGGCGATCCAGCGTGTCGGCCAGCCAGGCGTAGTCAAACGCGTCAGGACGCTGCTTCAGCGCCTCACGGAAAGCTTCGCTCGCCTGCTCCCACTCGCCGTGCTTCATCAACAGCTGACCCAGCGTACTGTGCAGCAGCGGCGTAGCGCCGTGCTGCTTGATCTGCTGGCGGAGCGCTTTTTCAAGCTGTTCAGGATTGCCGGTTTTCAGGCGCGGCATCAGCAGCACCAGTCGCTCATCGTAACCGCGCTTCAGGCCGTCCAGCACGATGGTCTGCGCGCTGTCATGATCGTCACAAACGATCAGATGATCCGCCATCGCCACCTGCAATGCCGTTTCCTGACGCGTTTTACGACTCTGGTCATGCCACCAGCGCTTCAGGCCTTCGCTGCCCTGATCGGCCATCGCCTGATTCATCAGGCCCAGCCAGGCCTGCTGCTGTAGCGCCAGACGGTGCGTTTCATCGGCAACGTGCGCTTTTTCCATAGCGGGCAGGATATCCAGCAAGGCGCTCCATGCGCCGGTGCGAACGTAGGCCTGCTCGGCCAGACGCAGCACTTCCGGATGGCGAGGCGCGACCTCCAGCAGGCGATCAACGCCGTTACGCGCAGCATGATCTTCATTACGCGCCAGCTGTAAACGCACGCGCGTAATTTCCACCGGCAGCTGATCGTTGCCGGCCAGCTCGGTAGCGCGTTCCAGATGCTGATTAGCGCGCGCCTCATCGTTACGCTGCTGAGCGGCTTCCGCCGCCAGCAAATAGTTAACCATCGGCTGTTCAGCGTGATCCGCATTGCGCGACAGCAGCTTTTCAACCTGACGATGATCGCCTTCCGCCAGTTTGATCAGCGCGGCGTTAGTCTGCTTACGCGCCCGGCTGCGCTTGCGTCCCTTAAACCAGCCGCGGGTTTTGGCGCCGGTGCGGAATAAACGGCGCAGGATCCACTCGACGAACAGGATCACCAGCAGCGAAAGGATCAGCACGATCGCCAGCCCTGTGACGCTGGTTTCAATATTCCAGTTGTCGGTCTGGATCAGCACGTAACCCTGATGGCCCGCCAGCATCGGGCCAAGCACGACGCCGACCATCAGCAAGACAAAAATAATCAGTACTTTAAGCATGCTCATTCTCCCTGCTGCTGTTGGACACCCGGCTGGGCCAGCAGGTTGCGCACGCGCGTTTGCATCAGCTTATCCAGCATCGGCTGGCTTTGCAGCGTATCCGGCACGTCCATCGACACGCTCTGCTGGCTCAGCTCGTCCAGCTGGCTCAGGAAGGCTTTGGTGGCCGCATCGTTAGTGTCGAACCAGGCGCGTACCCAGGCAGAGACCGTATCAATAGACTGCTTATAAACCTGATCCTGATGACGCGGTACGGCCTGAGCGGCAATCAGCAGGCGCGAACGGATGTTTTCCCGCAGGTAAATATCCTGATTAGGGGCCAGCAGCGGCTCAGCGGTGGTGTCGCGGCGGCGGATGGTGATGAAATCATCCATAAAGTTATGCCAGCTTTTCACCAGGTTCTGTCGCCACTCGCGCAGCGAAGAGGAAAGCTCACCGCTGTCGGCGTCCATCGGCGCGTCGTCGCTGTCGTTATCGGCCAGGCGCAGATTATCCACGCCGTTGGAGAGCTGGTTCAGCTTGAGGATAATGCCGTCGTAGTCGACCTGACTGACGGCGGAGAGCGAACTGATATCCTGGGTTAACGCGCGACGCGCGTCGATCAGGCTGGGATCGTTCATATCGGCCAGGCTGGCATCGGCGCTTTTCAGCAGCGCGGCGGCCGTGGTCACATCCTGATCGCTCCACAGTTTGCGCCCGGCCAGCTTGACCAGGTAATCCGCCTGCGCCAGCAGCCAGGTGTGCGCGTCATTGCCGGAGATAGTCGCCACTTTCTCTTTCAGCTCTTCCAGCTGCTTGCTCGTGGCCGCCTGCTGAGCGCGTGCGGTATCCAGCGCGCTGCTCTGCGTGGCCAGCTGACGCACCAGATTCTGTTTTTCGCCAGCGGCGTCCTGCTGCAAACTGGCAAGCTGGTCAGCCAGCGCCTTGTTGGTCGCGGCCTGCTGCTGAGCCTGAGTGCGGGCGTGGAAATAGAGGCCTGCGCCCGTAGCCAGCGCAATCGCAATCGCCAGCACGGCCAGCGCCGTAGCGGCATTGCGCGGCTTACGGTCGGGCTGTTGCTTTGGCGTTAAGGTCGCTTCCTCCGGGGTGGTTGCTTCAACCATGGCAGAGGACTCTTTTTGTTCCGTCATTGTGGCACATCCCATATTTAAGTTTATTGTAACGCGCGCAGTAAGGCGTCGTTATCGGCACCCTCGGCCACCCTGATATCGCGCCAGCCCAGTTCTGCGGCACGGGTAGCCAGGCGTTCACTGACGACAATCAGCCGACAGTGCAGAAGCCATTCCTCGCGATCGATCTCCGGGAACAGCGAATAAAGCTGCTGTAGCATTTCGCCGCTGGTAACCACCAGCGTATCCACCTGCCGGTCACGCCAGCGGCGGCCTTCAATGGCGCCCTGATAAATTTTCGCACAGCGTTGATAGCATTCAACAAACTGTACATCAGCGCCGCGCTGTTGCAAGGTTTCCGCCAGTAATTCCCGCCCGCCGTTGCCGCGCAGGATCAGCGCGCGTTTGCCGGCTACCTGCTGTAAGGCAGGAAGCTGGATTAAGATCTCACTGGTTTCGCGCTCGTGCGGCCAGACGACATCGTGTCCGCTGACGGTATGCAAGGCGAGCGCGGTAGTGCGGCCTATAGCATAGTAGTGCAGTGAAGCGGGCCACGACACGCCGGCTCGCACTAAGGCGGGATGAGCGTAATGGATCGCATGCTGCGACAGAAGAAAAACCAGATCGCCGCTTTGCAACGACGTCAGCTGGTTCGGGAGATCGTCCAGACCGGTGCCCGGCGTAAATTCAATCAGCGGCATCGCCCAGGCAACCCGGCCAGCGGTACGTAAACGGCTGACCAACTCTTCGGCCGCCGGTGTCGGACGGGTTACCAGGATGCTCATCTGGGCGGATTTCCTTTATACACTTCCGCCAGAATTTCGCGCGCGCCATTATTCAGCAGCTCTTCCGCCAGCGAGATGCCCATCTTTTCGGCGTCTTCGCGCGGGCCACGGCGCTCGCCACGGATCATAGCGCGCCCGTCCGGCGAGCCGACCAGGCCGCGCAGCCACAGCTCGTCGCCTTCCAGCTCGGCAAAGCTGCCGATCGGCACCTGACAGCCGCCTTCCAGCCGGGTATTCATCGCCCGCTCGGCCTTGACGCGCACCGCGGTGTCTTCATCATTCAGCGCGGCGAGCAGCGTAATGGTCTGCGCGTCGTCAAGACGGCATTCGATCCCGACCGCGCCCTGGCCGACCGCAGGCAGCGACTCTTCCGCAGGCATGGCATGGCGAATACGATCGCCCATGCCCAGACGCTTCAGTCCGGCGACAGCAAGGATAATGGCGTCGTATTCGCCCGCATCCAGCTTGCTTAAGCGGGTGCCGACGTTCCCGCGCAGCGAGCGGATAACCAGATCCGGACGGCGCGCGCTCAGCTGACACTGGCGGCGCAGGCTGCTGGTGCCGACCACCGCGCCCTGAGGCAGCGCGTCCACGGAATCAAAGCGATGGGAAACAAAGGCGTCCAGCGGATCTTCGCGCTCGCAAATCGTGACCAGCCCCAGGCCCTGGGGAAACTCGACCGGCACATCCTTCATGGAGTGAACGGCGATATCCGCACGGCCGTCCAGCAGCGCCTGTTCCAGCTCTTTCACGAACAGGCCCTTGCCGCCGACCTTGGCCAGCGGCGTATCTAAAATGATGTCGCCTTTGGTGACCATGGGCACCAGCTCAACGCTCAGCCCCGGATGACAGGCCATCAGGCGCTGCTGAACATAGTGCGCCTGCCACAGCGCAAGTGGACTCTGGCGGGTAGCTATTCTTAAAATTTTGTCTGACATGCTGGTTACCGTTTTTATCGTTCACTGATTATCCTATCATTGATACGGGAAGGCTGACAGTTTCCGCCGCCTGAAACGGCAGGCGCGGGCGGTATGCGGGCTTTTTCGGTCGGGGTGATGGTAAAACGTGCTAAACTGTTTGGTAGCGCAACTTTCTTTACGGTCAACCGACCAGGTGTTAGATTGATCACGTTTCCAGCAATTATTCGCACGACTATTTTTAAAGCAAGCGGCGGATGTCGGGAACGGGGTTTTTTGCAGGCACTGGGATAATCAGGCGAGACGTCTTGTACCTCTACATTGAGACACTGAAACAGAGACTGGATGCCATCAACCAGCTACGCGTCGATCGCGCGCTGGCGGCCATGGGACCTGCTTTTCAACAGGTTTACAGTCTGCTGCCGACCTTATTACATTATCATCATCCGTTGATGCCGGGTTACCTTGCAGGTAACGTTCCACATGGCATCAGCTTCTACACGCCTGATGAAAGCCAAAAAAATTATCTTTATGATTTAGAAGGCAAATCTGGATCCCTCGCCGCGCTGACGCCGCAGGGCGAGATGCCGATCACCGGCGTTTACTCCATGGGCAGCACTTCTTCCGTCGGCCAGAACGCCACTTCCGACCTGGATATCTGGGTCTGCCATCAATCCTGGCTGGATAACGAAGAGCGTCTGGCGCTGCAAAAGAAATGTACGCTGCTGCAAAAATGGTGCGCCGGTATGGGCGTCGATGCCAGCTTCTTTCTGATCGATGAAAACCGCTTCCGTCATAACGAAAGCGGCAGCCTGGGCGGCGAAGACTGCGGTTCCACGCAGCATATCCTGCTGCTGGACGAATTCTATCGCACTGCGGTACGCATGGCCGGCAAACGCATTCTGTGGAATATGGTGCCGGGCGAAGAAGAAGAGCATTACGACGACTACGTGATGTCGCTGTATCAAAAAGGCGTGCTGACCCCGAACGAGTGGCTTGATTTGGGCGGTCTGAGCACGCTTTCCGCCGAGGAGTATTTCGGCGCGAGCCTGTGGCAGCTCTATAAAAGCATCGACTCGCCCTATAAGGCGGTGCTGAAGACGCTGCTGCTGGAAGCCTACTCCTGGGAGTATCCGGGCACCCGGCTGCTGGCGATGGATATCAAACAGCGCCTGCACGATGGCGAAATCGTCTCTTATGGTCTGGATCCCTACTGCATGATGCTGGAACGCGTCACGCACTATCTCACCAGCATTGACGATCATGCGCGTCTGGATTTGGTACGCCGCTGCTTCTATCTGAAGGTGCGCGAAAAACTTTCCGTCGACAGCGATCCGGGCTGGCGGCGCGAAATTCTCAGCCAGCTGGTCAGTGAATGGGGCTGGGACAAAGAGCGGCTCACAATGCTGGACAGCCGCGCCGAGTGGAAAATCGGCCGCGTGCGTGAAGCGCACAACGAGCTGCTGGACGCGATGATGCAGAGCTACCGCAACCTGATCCGCTTTGCCCGCCGCAATAATCTGAGCGTCAGCGCCAGTCCGCAGGATATCGGCGTGCTGACGCGCAAACTCTACGCCGCTTTCGAGGCGCTGCCGGGCAAGGTGACGCTGGTCAATCCACAGATTTCGCCCGATCTTTCCGAGCCGCATCTGACCTTTATTCACGTGCCGCACGGCCGCGCCAACCGCGCCGGCTGGTATCTTTATAATCAGTCGCCGGATATGCAGTCCATCATCAGCCATCAGCCGCTGGAATATAACCGCTACCTGAACAAGCTGGTGGCGTGGGCGTGGTTCAACGGCCTGCTGACCAGCAAAACGCGACTGCATATTAAAGGCAATGAGATTTGCGATCTGGCCAGGTTACAGGAGCTGGTGACGGACGTGTCGCACCATTTCCCGCTGCGGCTGCCCGCGCCGACGGCAAAGGCGCTTTACAGCCCGTGCGAGATCCGCCATCTGGCAATCATCGTTAACCTGGAACACGATCCTACGGCGGCCTTCCGCAATCAGGTGGTGCATTTTGACTTCCGCAAGCTGGACGTGTTCAGCTTTGGGCAGCAGCAGCAGTGCCTGATCGGCAGCATCGATCTGCTTTACCGCAACTCGTGGAATGAAGTCCGTACGCTGCATTTCAACGGCGAGCAGGCGATGATCGAGGCGCTGAAAACCATCCTGGGTAAAATGCATCAGGATGCGGCGCCGCCGGATAACGTCGAGGTCTTTTGTTACAGCCAGCATCTGCGCGGCCTGATCCGCACTCGCGTGCAGCAGCTGGTGTCGGAGTGTATCGAGCTGCGCCTCTCCAGCACGCGCCAGGAACCCGGTCGGTTTAAAGCCGTGCGCGTGGCCGGACAAACCTGGGGACTGTTCTTTGAGCGGCTGAGCGTCTCGGTGCAAAAGCTGGAAAACGCCGTGGAGTTTTATGGCGCCATCTCCAACAACAAGCTGCACGGCCTGTCGATCAAGGTGGAAACCGATCAGACGCGGCTGCCGTCGGTAGTCAACGGCTACGCCAGCGAAGGCATCATCCAGTTTTTCTTTGAGGATACGAAAGACGATCGCGGCTTTAATATCTACATCCTGGATGAGACCAATCGGGTGGAGATCTATCATCACTGCGAGGGCAGCAAAGAGGAGCTGGTACGCGACGTCAGCCGCTTCTACTCCTCCTCGCACGATCGCTTTACCTACGGCTCCAGCTTTATCAACTTTAACCTGCCGCAGTTCTATCAGATTGTGCAGGTGGACGATCGTTTTCAGGTTATCCCTTTCCGCAGCCAGACGCTGACGCAGCTGTGCGCGACCGATTCAGACAACGATCCCAGCGACTACACGCCGCGTTATCAGATGCATTGATACTGCCCGCCATCTGCGGGCAAATGCCATTTCTTCCGCCGTTCTGGCGCTGAAGTACAAATCGCCATGATGCTATTCACAGAGTAAATCATCCCGCGCTCTTGCCCGATATCATCCATTTTATACTCGCGCCGTATTCTCATTTAAAGGCATTACCGCGAGGGATATATGGAAAAAGGACAGGCATTACTCACCAGGGAAGGAAATAAGTTCGGCCTTTTTATTTCTCTGCTTCTGCTCTTGCTCGGCTGCATTCTGTTTTTCTTCTCTTTTGATCGGCAAATCGTTTCCATTCTTAAAACCACGCTGATGCATGAAATGGGCGTGGGCAATAAAGAGTATTCGCTGCTGATTACCGCTTTTATGCTGCCCTATATCGTGATGTATTTTTTCTCGGGCGCGCTGGTGGATAAATTCGGCAGCCGCTGCGTGCTGACCTTTTTAATGCTGCTAATGTCGATAGCCACGCTGATCACCGGCCTGGCGCATTCGCTGACCGGGATGCTGATTGGCCGCTTTATTCTTGGCATAGCGGAGTCCGGCGTCGTGCCCGCCTTGACGCTGGCGATATTTACCTGGTTTAGAGCGGAGCAGCGCGCTTTCGCTTTTCAGCTGACCAATATTATTCAGTCGCTGGGCCTGATCGTTGCGCCGCCTTTTATTGCCTGGGTCACGCTGGCGGGCGGCTGGCGCTGGGCGTTCTTTATTCCGGCCGCGGCGGGCATCGTGGTCGGCCTGCTGTGGTTTCTGGCCAGCCGTCGCCAGCCGACGTCGGCGGAGCCGCTGCCGGAAAAAGAGGACGACCGCGTCTCCACGCTGCAACGCTATAAATTGGTGCTGGCTTCCGCGCCCGTCTGGACGCTGATTATCGCGCGGCTGCTGACCGATCCTTTCTGGTTCTTTTATCAATACTGGCAGATCGGCTTTATGCAGGAAAAGCTGGGGCTGAGCCTGGCACGCGTCGGCGAGCTGATGTGGTTTCCGCCGCTGGCGGCGGTGTTTGGCGTGCTGCTGGTGTGCCGGATCTCCGATCGGCTGGTGGCGCGCGGCGTCGAGCCAACCCGGGCGCGGCTGAATCTGATCTGGACGGTAACCTGTCTGGCGCCGCTGATTTTTTTACTGCCCACGGTACAAAACATCTGGCTGGCGGTAGGCATTATGACCGTGATTAATTTTATGTGCACCGCCTGGCTGAGCATGGTGACCATCATGATGGGCGGGCTGGTGCCGCGCGCGGCCATCGCTACCGCTATCGGTATCATGAGCGCGCTCGGCGGCATCAGCGCCATTCTCTTCAACGGCTTTGTCGGCACCATTATTGATGCCTTTGGCTATGCCGTACCGATCTATATCGGCGCGATGCTTCATCCCGCCGGTGCCATCGTGCTGGCCGTTTATTTCCTGCGCCGTAAAAATAATCAAGGAGAATGAAAGATGAGTACAGAGGTTCATGTCTCTGCCGTGGGTGAGGCCTGCGCAGATTTTAACGTGCTCTATTGCCTGCTGCATCATGAGGGGACGCTATTTGCCGCCTGGTACGACGCCGCGCATCGCATCACCGTGGGATGCCGTCGTGCAGGCGTAGCGACATGGGAAACTTTTCAGCCGGAAGGCTTCTGGCTGGCGTCACGCAACCGTGACGCCAACGTCACCGATTACGATTCACATAACTACCTGACGATGGCCGTAGACAGCGAAGGCTACCTGCACCTTTCCGGCAATATGCATGTCGATCCGCTGATCTATTTTCGCTCCGAACGCCCGCTGGATATTTATTCGCTGCGCGTGGTCAGAGCGATGACCGGCGCACGTGAAGCGCGCACGACTTATCCGCTGTTTTTTAAAGACGCGCAGGGACGTTTACTGTTCCGCTATCGCGACGGCTGTAGCGGCAACGGCGACGATATCTATAACGTATATAATACGGCGCGGCGGCAGTGGTCGCGCCTGTTGGACACGCCGCTGCTGGACGGCGAAGGCTTACGCAACGGCTACGCGCGGCCGCCGGTAGCCGGGCCGGATGGCTGGTGGCATCTGGTCTGGATGTGGCGCGAAACCCCGCACTGTGAAACCAACAACAATTTATCCTATGCGCGAAGCCGCGACCTGCAACGCTGGGAAACCTCTGCCGGACAGCACCTGACGCTGCCCATCTCGCGGGAACGAGGCGAAATTGTTGACAGCGCCGGGGTTGGCGAAGGGCTGATTAATATGGTGCAGGAAATCGGTTTTGACAGTCAGGGAAGGCCGCTGCTGATTTATCACCGCTACGACCAGAACGGCTGCTCGCAGGCTTATCTCGCCAGGCCGGACGGCACGGGAAACTGGCAGAGAAGCCAGCTCAGCCAGTGGCGTTTTCGCTGGGACTTCAACGGGCCTGGTTCTATTCCGCCGGATCTGGTTTTGCAGCCGCCGCGCGTGACCGCCGAAGGCCAGCTGGAAGTGGCGTGGCGTTCGCTATGGAGCGGCGCAGGGCGCTGGCGGATTGATGAAGCATCCTTAACCGTGACGGCAACGCTCCCCGCCCGCGTAACGCTGCCGGAAACGCTGTTGCGGCCGCGCCAGCAGCTGCATCCGCAGGCCGAGGTGCAGCTGCTGGCGGCGCAAAACAGCGACTATAGCCCGCAGCATCGCTACTGGCTGCGCTGGGAGGCGCTGCCGATCTGCCGCGACGAACCTTATCCGGCGACGGTGGCGCCGGGCAGGCTGGAACTGGTCGAAGCGCAGGGCTAACTGCTTTGGGCTTAACGGCACTGGCCGGGCGACAGGCCAAACTGCTTGCGAAACAGACGGGAAAAATAGCTGACCTCGTTAAAGCCGACCCGCTTTCCCGCTTCGGAGATGGTCATATCACTGTATTGCAGGTGATATCTTGCCTGGAGCAGCCTGGTGGTGGTCAGATATTGCTGCGGCGAGACGCCCGTATAGTCGACAAACCCCCGTTGCAGCGTGCGGCGGGAAATCGCAAACGTCTGGCAGAGGCGCTCCATATCCAGCGGCTCGGCCAGATGACTATTCAGCCAGATAATAATCTGGCTGATGCGATCGTCGCTGGAGGCGAAATCCTGGGTTTTATAGCGCCACTGGTTCAGCGTATGCAGCGTTTCCAGAAAAATAGCTTCCTTATGGCTTTCGCCAAGCAGCTTGTTTTCGTACTTTGTGGCCGAATGCGCCATTAATCTGGCCATGATCTGCTTTATTACCCGTATATTTATCTGCCAGACGCGGCTTTCACCCGGCTGAATCAATAAGTGCTCAATATTTTTTAGCACGTTAAAACGATCGGGCGCCAGATAAAGTAAATTCACCTGCCTGATATTTTTCATCTCTTCGAAAAGGTGATAATCGTGACGGTTGAGATAACACAATGTGCCTGCGGTTAATAAGTAGGGTTTTTCATTAATAACGTGGATGCCGCTGCCTTTTTCCACCAGAAACAGTTCGCAATACTCATGCCGGTGCTCCTGACACAGGCTCTTTTCCGGCCGCCAGAAATGAAAAATAACTTTTTCATCGGGATGGCGGAAATGCGTCTCGCGTGGAAGCGTAATCGTCATGGCTTTATATCCTTATCGCGGGCGTCGTTTGCAAATAAATAGTCATCTTCAGCCAGGCTGCCCGCCCTGTAATTGCCGCCCATCACAAAATGGTAAAAAATTAACCCGCCTCGCGGCGGGAATAACTATCACGCCATCCCAACTCATCCGTTTGCGCTTTTGTACAAATCGGCATGATAGCCGTCACAGTTGGTTTTGCGTTGCCTGGAAAATTGCCGCTGCCGGAGCAGAATAGCGGCCAAATTTATTGTAAGGAGAACACGCATGTTTTTCTTTTATAAAGATTCACGGCAGGAAAGAGCGGGTGAAGGCGTCGCCCGTCGCGTGCTGGCGCACGGCGGCAAGCTGATGTGCGTGCAGGTCAGTTTTGAGCAGGGCGCGATTGGCCCGATGCACAGCCATCCTCATGAACAGCTAACCTGGGTGCGTTCCGGCGTCTTTCTGTTCACTATCGGTAAGGAACAGCGCGAGGTGAGAGCGGGCGACAGCTTATATAAGCAGCCGAATATACCGCATGGATGCGTCTGCCTGGAAAGCGGCGTGCTGATCGATCTCTTTACGCCACAGCGCGAAGACTTTTTGTAGCCCATCGCCGCCGCTGCTTTTTGCCCGGCACGGCAAACAGGATGCCGTGCCTTTTACCGCTTTCCTTTCTGCAACCTTCGCCTTTTTCCTGTTGCTTTTAGCACTTCACCTGCGATGATAGTCTACCAACAGGCAGCAATGATGAGCAGAACAAGCATGAAGAAGATGATTTGCCGGATGGCGCTGGCGCTGGCCGTGGTCAGCCTGGCGGGATGCGGACTGAAAGGCCCTCTCTATTTTCCAAAGCAGGAGCAGCCGCCAAAAAACGCTGGCGCGACGACACCGCCAAAAACCGCCAGCGGTACGGCGTCCGGCGCGCAGCAGCAGTCAACGACTACCGATGCGGAACAGCAATCGGCTCAGTAACTCATGACGCACTCGCTGGAGCCAAACATGCAGTTCTCCAAAATGCACGGTCTGGGCAATGACTTTATGGTGGTCGATGCCGTGACGCAAAACGTCTATTTTTCTCCTGAACTGATCCGGCGACTGGCGGATCGGCATCTGGGGATCGGCTTCGATCAGCTGCTGATCGTGGAACCGCCTTACGATCCCGACCTGGATTTTCACTACCGCATTTTCAACGCCGACGGCAGTGAAGTGGCACAGTGCGGCAACGGCGCGCGCTGCTTCGCCCGCTTTGTGCGTCTGAAAGGGCTGACCAATAAAAGCGAGATCCGCGTCAGCACGCAGACCGGGCGCATGGTGCTGAGCGTCACGCCGGATGAGCTGGTGTGCGTCAACATGGGCGAGCCCAATTTTGAGCCGCAGCAGGTGCCTTTTCGCGCGAACAAGGCGGAAAGCCTCTATCTGATGCGCGCGGCGGAGCAAACGGTGATGTGCGGCGTGGTATCGATGGGCAACCCGCATTGCGTATTACAGGTCGACAGCGTAAAAACGGCGCGAGTGGAAAGCTTAGGGCCGGTGCTGGAAAGCCACGAGCGTTTTCCCGAACGCGTTAACGTCGGCTTTATGGAAGTGGTCAGCCGCGAGCATATCCGCCTGCGCGTCTACGAGCGCGGCGCGGGCGAAACGCAGGCGTGCGGCAGCGGCGCCTGTGCGGCGGTAGCGGTCGGCATTCAGCAAACCCTGCTGGCGGAAAAGGTTCGCGTCGATCTGCCCGGCGGCAGCCTGCATATCGCCTGGAAAGGGCCGGGACATCCGCTCTATATGACCGGCCCGGCCACTCACGTTTACGACGGATTTATTCATCTATGAAACATGTCAGCGAGGCCGCCAGCGATATCCTGTTGGACGATCGCGCGGTGAGCGATTACCTGCTGCAAAACCCGGATTTCTTTATCCGCAACGCTCGCCAGGTCGAGCAAATGATTGTGCCGCATCCGGTACGCGGCACGGTTTCGCTGGTGGAGTGGCAGCTCAGCCGCCAGCGTCACCAGATTGCGCAGCTGGAAGAGGAAATAACGCTGCTGATGGAGCAGGCCAGCGCCAATCATCGGCTGTTCGAACAGCTGCTGACCTTGCAAACGCGGCTGGCGGCGGCCGACAGCCTGCACGAGATGCTGAACCGCCTGCATCGCTGGGCGCGCGAGCTGGGGCTGGCGGGCGCCAACGTGCGGCTGTTCAGCGAAAAGTGGCGGATTGGCGCACCGTCCGACTTTACGCAGCTGGCGCTGTCGCGGCAGGCGTTCGAGCCGGTACGTATTCAGCGGCTGGGCAAGCAGCAGCACTATCTGGGCAGCCTTAACGGCCCGGAACTGCTGCTGCTGCTGCCGCAGGCCAAAGCGGTCGGCTCGGTGGCGATGTCGCTGCTGGGCGAGCGCGGCGAGCTGGGCGTGCTGATCTTCAGCAGCCGCGACAGCCAGCACTATCAGTCCGGCATGGGCACGGTGCTGTTGCAGCACCTCTCGCATATGCTGCCGGAACTGCTGCAGCGCTGGGTGGAAAGGGCATGAACGCGTCTCCTCTACAGCCAGCCGTAGAGGGCTTCCTGCGCTACCTGAAAGTCGAGCGCCAGCTCAGCCCGCTCACGCAGATTAGCTACGAGCGGCAGCTGAGCGCCTGTATTATCCTGCTGGATGAGATGAAGCTTGCCGCCTGGGAGAAGCTGGACGCCGCCCAGGTACGCGCGCTGGCCGCACGCAGCCGCCGTGGCGGCCTTAAGCCCGCGAGCCTGGCGCTACGCCTTTCCGCGCTGCGCAGCTTTCTGGACTGGCAAATCAGCCAGGGCAAGCTGAAAGCCAACCCGGCCAAGGGCGTCGCCACGCCGCGCGCTTCCCGGCATCTGCCGAAAAATATCGATGTGGACGAGGTTAACCGCCTGCTGGATATCGATCTGAACGATCCGCTGGCGGTGCGCGATCGTGCCATGCTGGAAGTCATGTACGGCGCCGGGCTGCGCCTTTCTGAACTGGTCGGCATCGATATTTCCCATCTCGATCTGGCTTCCGGCGAAGTATGGGTTTCCGGCAAGGGCAGCAAAGAGCGCCGTCTGCCGATTGGCCGCATGGCGGTGGAATGGACGGAGCGCTGGCTGGCGCTGCGCGAGCTGTTCGCGCCATCCGATAACGCGCTGTTTCTGTCAAAACAGGGCAAGCGCATTTCCACCCGCAATGTGCAAAAGCGTTTTGCGGAGTGGGGCGTGAAGCAGGGGCTGTCCAGCCATATTCATCCGCACAAGCTGCGTCACTCCTTTGCGACGCATATGCTGGAGTCGAGCGGCGATTTGCGCGCGGTACAGGAGCTGCTGGGCCACGCCAATCTCACCACGACCCAAATCTATACCCACCTTGATTTTCAACATCTGGCCTCGGTTTACGATGCCGCGCATCCCCGTGCCAAACGAGGAAAAACCTGATGCATTTTTACCGTTCGCTGCGGCCGATCGCGGCCATGACCTTCGATCTGGACGATACGCTGTACGACAATCGGCCGGTAATCAGCCGCACCGCTAAAGAAACCCACGCGTTTTTGCAGGCCTATCATCCGGCGCTGAACGAGTTCAGTCCCTTACAGTATCAGCAGCTGCGTGACAGCCTGCTTGAGCAGGAGCCGGACATTTATCACGACGTCAGCGAATGGCGTCGCCGCGCGGTGGAGCTGGCAATGCTGAATAGCGGCCTTAGCGCGTCGGAAGCGGAAAAAGGCTCGCGCGCGGTGATGGCGCATTTCGCCCACTGGCGCAGCCAGATCGAGGTGCCGGCCGAAACGCACAGCACGCTGGCCGCACTGGCGGCGAAAATCCCGCTGGTGGCGATCACCAACGGCAACGCCGAGCCGCACCTGTTCGGGCTGGATAAATACTTTAAATTTATTCTGCGAGCCGGGCCGCACGGCCGCGCCAAGCCTTATCACGATATGTATCACCTGGCGGCAGAAAAGCTTAACCTGCCTTTACACAGCATTCTGCACGTGGGCGACGATCTCACGACGGACGTGGCTGGCGCGGTGCGCTGCGGGATGCAGGCGTGCTGGATCAACCTGCATCATCACAACCTGATGCAGGCCAGCGACAGCCGCCTGCTGCCCACGCTGGAAATTTCGCAGTTGGCATCCCTGACCGCGTTGTTATAATACGCTGGTTAAATATCCAGTGGAGCAACAGCTTCCCCTAACCTGACGGTGCTTATGGACGTTTCTGACCTTCTCGACGGCTTGAATGACAAACAACGCGAGGCCGTAGCCGCGCCGCGCAGCAATTTGCTGGTGCTTGCGGGGGCGGGCAGCGGCAAGACTCGCGTGCTGGTTCACCGCATCGCCTGGCTGCTGGGGGTTGAAAACTGTTCGCCTTACTCCATCATGGCCGTGACCTTTACCAACAAGGCCGCCGCCGAGATGCGCCACCGCATTGAGCAGCTGATCGGCACCAGCCAGGGCGGCATGTGGATCGGCACCTTCCACGGCCTGGCGCACCGCCTGCTGCGCGCGCACCACCTGGACGCCAACCTGCCGCAGGATTTTCAAATCCTCGACAGCGAAGATCAGATGCGCTTATTAAAACGCCTGATCAAAGCGATGAATCTGGATGAGAAGCAGTGGCCCGCCCGCCAGGCCATGTGGTACATCAACGGCAAAAAAGATGAAGGGCTGCGGCCAAAGCATATTGAGAGCTACGGCAATCCCGTTGAGCAGACGTGGCTGCGCATCTATCAGGCCTACCAGGAAGCCTGCGACCGCGCCGGGCTGGTGGATTTCGCCGAGCTGCTGCTGCGCGCGCACGAGTTGTGGCTGAATAAACCGCATATCCTTAACCACTACCGCGAGCGCTTCACCAATATCCTGGTGGACGAATTTCAGGATACCAACAATATCCAGTATGCCTGGATCCGGATGCTGGCGGGCGACAGCGGAAAAGTGATCATCGTAGGCGACGACGATCAGTCGATCTACGGCTGGCGCGGCGCGCAGGTTGAGAACATCCAGCGCTTCCTTAACGATTTTCACGGCGCGCAGACCATCCGTCTGGAGCAGAACTACCGCTCCACCAACAATATTCTGAAGGCGGCCAACGCCCTGATCGCCAACAATAACGGTCGTCTGGGGAAAGAGCTGTGGACGGACGGCAGCGACGGCGAGCCGATCTCTATCTACTGCGCGTTCAACGAGCTGGACGAAGCCCGCTTCGTGGTGAACCGCATCAAGGTGTGGATGGAAAACGGCGGCGCGCTGAACGACTGCGCCATTCTCTATCGCAGCAACGCCCAGTCGCGCGTGCTGGAAGAAGCACTGCTGCAAACCAGTATGCCTTACCGCATCTACGGCGGAATGCGCTTCTTCGAGCGTCAGGAAATCAAAGACTCGCTGGCCTATCTGCGGCTGATCGCCAACCGTAACGACGACGCCGCTTTCGAGCGCGTGGTCAATACGCCGACTCGCGGCATTGGCGACCGCACGCTGGACGTGGTGCGGCAAACGGCGCGTGAGCGCCAGCTGACGCTGTGGCAGACCGCCCGCGTTCTGCTTCAGGAGAAAGCGCTGGCCGGTCGTGCCGCCTCGGCGCTGCAACGCTTTACCGAACTGGTGGACTCGCTGGCGCAGGAAACCAGCGAAATGCCGCTGCACGTGCAGACCGACCGGGTGATCAAAGATTCCGGCCTGTGGCTGATGTACGAGCAGGAAAAAGGCGAAAAGGGCCAGGCGCGTATCGAAAACCTTGAGGAACTGGTCAACGCCACGCGGCAGTACAGCTATCAGGATGAAGACGAAGACCTGATGCCGCTACAGGCTTTTCTTTCCCACGCGGCGCTGGAAGCGGGCGAAGGTCAGGCGGATAAATGGCAGGATGCGGTGCAGCTGATGACCATGCACGCGGCCAAAGGCCTGGAGTTCCGTCAGGTCTTTATCGTGGGGATGGAAGAAGGCATGTTCCCAAGCCAGATGTCGCTGGAAGAGGGCGGCAGGCTGGAGGAAGAGCGTCGCCTGGCCTATGTGGGCGTCACGCGCGCCATGCAGAAGCTGACGCTGACCTATGCGGAAACGCGTCGGCTGTATGGCAAAGAGGTGTATCACCGGCCATCGCGTTTTGTCGGCGAGCTGCCGGAAGAGTGCGTGGAGGAAGTGCGCCTGCGCGCCAGCGTCAGCCGTCCGGTCAACCATCAGCGAATGGGCACGCCAGTTACGCAAAACGACAGCGGCTTTGCGCTCGGCCAGCGCGTGCGCCACGCTAAATTCGGCGAGGGGACCATCGTCAATCTGGAAGGCAGCGGCGATCACAGCCGGTTACAGGTTGCTTTCCAGGGCCAGGGCATCAAATGGCTGGTGGCCGCCTACGCGAAGTTAGAAACGGTTTGATCCCGCTGCGGCGCGCCTAACCCCGCGCCGCCTTTACGTTTTTCCCCTTCACTGCTTCAACGTCGCCCGCGCGCTTTCTCAGGCAGTCGGCGGGGATGCCCGTGCCTGCCGCTTCGTTTCTCCCGGCTGGCTGTTGACGCCATTTTCAGCACAGCGTAACATGCGCGCACTATCACCCTCAGAGGACATTCGCCTTGGACACACCCAGTAGATACTGGCTCATTGACCTGGAAAACAGGTACAACTCCTAAGGCTATCCTCCTCTGCCGATAGCCTTCGTGGTTGTTGGCGACCCGCATCCCGCTTCGCTCTGAGTCAGATTCCCCGTGTTCAGGCGCGTCCCACGCTATGACGAATTGGGAGTACAGCTATGCTGAGCGCATTTAAACTTGATCAAAGCCGCCTTGCCCGCCTGGAGCTGGAAGAAACCACGGACGAACTGTCCAGTTCGGTCTGGGTCGATCTGATCGAACCAGAAGAAAATGAGCGCGATCGCGTGCAGAACGAGCTGGGCCAAAGCCTGGCGACCCGTCCCGAGCTGGAAGATATCGAGGCCTCCGCACGCTTTTTTGAAGATGAAGACGGTCTGCATATTCACTCCTTTTTCTTCTACGAAGATGCAGAAGATCACGCGGGCAACTCCACCGTAGCCTTTACCATCCGCGACGGTCGCCTCTATACGCTGCGCGAGCGCGAACTGCCCGCGTTCCGTCTTTATCGTATGCGCGCGCGTAACCAGGTTCTGACCGATGGCAACGCGTATGAGCTGCTGCTGGATCTGTTTGAAACCAAAATCGAACAGCTGGCGGACGAAATCGAAAACATTTACAGCGATCTGGAAAAGCTCAGCCGCGTGATTATGGAAGGCCAGCAGGGCGATGAGTTCGATGCCGCGCTCTCCACGCTGGCCGAGCTGGAAGATATTGGCTGGAAGGTGCGCCTGTGCCTGATGGATACCCAGCGCGCGTTAAACTTCCTGGTGCGCAAGGCGCGTCTGCCGGGCAATCAGCTGGAGCAGGCGCGCGAGATCCTGCGCGATATCGAATCGCTGCTGCCGCATAACGAATCGCTGTTCCAGAAGGTCAACTTCCTGATGCAGGCGGCGATGGGCTTTATCAATATCGAGCAGAACCGCATTATCAAAATCTTCTCGGTGGTCTCGGTCGTGTTTCTGCCGCCAACGCTGGTGGCTTCCAGCTACGGCATGAACTTTGAGTTTATGCCGGAGCTGAAGTGGAGCTTCGGCTATCCGGGCGCTATCTGCCTGATGATCCTGGCAGGCCTGGCGCCTTACGCCTATTTCAAGCGTAAAAACTGGCTGTAGCAGACGATAAGAGAGCGTTCGAGGACGCTCTCCACTCTCAGGCAAGCTTGATCAACACCATGCCGACCAGCAGTACGAGCAGGCCGAACCAGCCGCGACGGTTCAGACGCTGACCGAACAGTATCCAGCCCGCCGTCGCCGTGGCGACGATGCCGAAGCCTCCCCACAGCGCATAGGCTACCGACAGATCGATACCTTTAACCGCCTGCGCCAGCGCGCTAAAGGCCGCCAGCACGGCAACAATCGACGACAGGCCATACAGCGGGCGGCGAAAGCCGTTCGAATATTTAAGAAAAATATTGGCTAAGATTTCCAGCACCACGGCGAGCGCCAGCCAGGCAATATGCGTCCCGTTAAGCGGCAGCATGGCTGGTCTCCTTGCGGCTTATCGTCCCCGACTTCACCAGGGCAATACCGGTCACCAGCGTCGCCAGTCCGGCCACTTTCATCAGGGGCAGCGCCTCGTCAAACAGCATGACGCTGAACAGCGTAATACACAGCACGCCGACGCCTTCCCAAATAGCATAGGCCACGCCCAGCGCAATTTTTTTAACGGCGAAACACAAAGTAATATAAGAAAGGGCGATCATTGCCAGCATAAAAAAATAACCGGCAGCGTGGCCGTTAAGGCTGGCCCATTTCATGGCCAGCGTGCCAACAATTTCAAAAACGATGGCAAGCGCCAATAATAACCAATAAAACATTTTCTCTCTCCGGAAACAGAAATAATTAGCGCAATCGATGCGCGGCAGAAAATCCGTAGAGAGTGCGCTACAGCGCGAAACGCCAGTGCTGGTCAGCGACGGGACGGCAGGCAAGCCGGAGGGGGGAAAATGCAGGAAGTATCAGGGAAATGAACAAACTGTCCATAGATTTACAACTCATCCACGCTATTGCTTCTCATCCTGGTGGAGTGAATATTGTCCTCAGTAGTTAAACACGCGTCTATTCTGGCATTATCCTGACGTACTGTGCCAAAAGATTTGCACTGATTTACGATGGGTACGTCAGGTTATAAATTTTTTACTTAAGTGTTACTTTCCCCGGCCAGGCAAACCGGGGAAAGCAATTAACGGTCAGACCTCGGCGGGCCGCCTGCGTTTTAACGTTATAAGCGCATCGAAAATAAATAAGGCCAGCGCCGCCCAGATAAAGCTGAACGTCACCACTTTATCCGGCGTCATTTTCTCACCGTAAAAGATCACCGCCAGCAGGAACATCAGCGTTGGGCCAAGATACTGGAAAAACCCAACGGTAGAGAGGCGCAGGCGCGTGCAGGCGGCGGTAAACAGCATCAGCGGCACGGTGGTTATCACGCCAGCAGCGATCAGCAGCAGGTTTAACGACGAGGGATTCTGCGTCAGATGGCTGGTGCTGCTGTCCGCAATGCCGAAAAGATAAATAGCGGCGAAGGGCAACAGCCAGCTGGTTTCAATCATCATACCGGTCTGCGCGTCGACGGCGATTTTTTTGCGCATCAGGCCGTACAGCGAAAAGGTCACCGCCAGACCCAGCGCAATGACCGGCACCGACCCAAATTTCCAGAGTTGGATAATCACGCCGCAGACGGCCAGCGCCACCGCCAGCCATTGCAGACGCCGGAAGCGTTCGCCCAGAAACAGCATCCCTACCAGCACGTTTAACAGCGGGTTGATAAAATAGCCCAGGCTGGCTTCGAGAATATGCTGGTTATTCACCGCCCAGATAAAGATCAGCCAGTTGCTGCACACCAGCGTGGCGGAAACCGCCAGCAGCAGCACCTTCTTCGGCGTTTTAAAAATCGCTTTTACGTTGCCCCAGCTGCGGCTGACGCTCAGCAACAGCAGCATAAAAAAGAACGACCAGATCACCCGATGGGTGATGATTTCGCCCGGTGCGACCTGCTGAAGAAGCTTGAAATAGGCAGGTGCTATGCCCCAGATAAAATAAGCGCCGAGGGCATAAAAAATGCCCTGACGAGTTTGCTGCGCATCCATGTAACATCACTCCGTTAATGTTGGGAAATCAACCTACAAGATAGGTTGCCGTAGTGCTGGCAATATAAAGACCAGCGTCATTATGCAGCTCAACCCGTGCCACCGCGACCTTATTGCCGCCGCGCAGCAGGCTACTGGTCGCGATAAAGCGTTCGCCCCGGCCGGGCCGCAGGTAGTCGACCCGCAGATCGATAGTGCCCATGCGCGACAGGCGCTGCCGCAGCTCTTCTTCCGTAATGGTTTCCTGGCGGGTCAGCGAGCTGCTGACGCAGACCAGACCGGCCGCCACGTCCAGTACGGCCGCAATCACGCCGCCGTGCAGAATCTTTTGTGCGATGTTGCCCACCAGCTGCGGCTGGTTTGCGAAGCTCAGCTCCGCATAATCCGGCTCCAGCCGATCCAGCGTGAGGCCAAGCGTGCGGTTAAACGGCATATCATAAACAAAGATGTCGCCAATCAGGCGGCGAGCGGCCTGCCGATCGAGCGGCGCAGATGAAGTCATAGCAAAATTCCTTTACAACGTAAGTCGCTTATCAGATTGACTATTTTTATCCGTTGTTAACGGGTCGTTTACTTTACAAAAACAGCACTAATGCCGACCAGCAATTCTGTGTAGAATGGCGTGCTTTTTATCCATCACCCTTATCAGTTCTGGAGAATCTTATGTCGATGCTGAAAGGCCCGCTGGCTGCAGCGCTCCTTTTTCCCTGTCTGACCCTGGCGCAAGAGGCTCAGGTCACAGAGGTGCATGACCAGCCCGCGGTGCGTGGCAGTATTATTGCTAATCTTCTGGAAAAGCATGACAACCCTTTTGTGCTTTTTCCTTATGAAAGCAACTATCTGCTGTACACCGATACCAGCAACATCAACAAAGAGGCGATTGATTCCTATAACTGGTCGAATAAGGCGAAGCACGATGAGGTAAAATTCCAGCTGAGCCTGGCCTTTCCTCTCTGGCGGGGCATTTTAGGTGACAACTCGGTGCTTGCCGCCTCTTATACTCAGTCCTCCTGGTGGCAGCTCTCTAACCGTGGCGCCTCGTCGCCGTTCCGTGAAACGGACTATCAGCCGCAGATTTTCCTGGGCTGGGCCACCGACTACAGCTTCGCCGGCTGGACGTTGCGCGACGTGGAGCTGGGCCTGAATCACCAGTCCAATGGCCGATCGGAGCCGACCTCCCGCAGCTGGAACCGCGTTTACGCTCGTCTGATGGCGCAGAACGGCAACTGGATGGTGGAAGCCAAACCCTGGTATCGCCTTCCGGAAGGTGAAAATGATGACGATAACCCTGATATCACTAAGTACATGGGGTATTATCGCATGACGGTCGGCTATCAGCTGGGCGAAAGCGTCTTCAGCCTCCAGGGCAACTACAACTGGAACAGCGGTTTCGGCGGCGCGCAGGCAGGCTGGAGCTACCCGATTACCGAACATGTCCGTTTCTATACGCAAGTCTTTAGCGGCTATGGTGAATCATTGATTGACTATAACCATCGTCAGACCAGGGTCGGCGTCGGCGTCATTCTGAACGACCTGTTTTAATGCTTTCCGGGCGGCCATCACGCGTCGCCCGCCATCAAGTTGGAGTACACGTGTCTACGGCTGCAGTGATCAATCAGGAGATGCTGACGCAACAGGTTTTGCAGGAAACCTTCGGCTATCAGCAATTTCGTCCGGGGCAGCAAACTATTATTCAGGCGTCGCTGAAAGGGCGCGACTGTCTGGTGGTCATGCCGACCGGCGGCGGCAAATCGCTTTGCTATCAGATCCCGGCGCTGGTGCGCGAAGGGCTGACGCTGGTGGTGTCGCCGCTGATCTCGTTGATGAAGGATCAGGTCGACCAGCTGCTGGCTAACGGCGTGGCCGCCGCCTGTCTGAACTCAACGCAGACGCGGGAAGAGCAGCAGGAGGTCTTCGCCGGCTGCCGCACGGGCCGGATCAAGCTGCTTTATATCGCGCCTGAACGCCTGATGATGGATAACTTCCTGGATAATCTGGCGCACTGGAATCCGGCGATGCTGGCCGTAGACGAGGCCCACTGTATTTCGCAATGGGGCCACGATTTCCGTCCGGAATACGGCGCGCTGGGCCAGCTGCGTCAGCGGCTGCCGGACGTGCCGGTGATGGCGCTGACCGCCACCGCCGACGAAACCACCCGTAACGATATCGCGCGCCTGCTCCAGCTTGACGATCCGCTGATCCAGGTCAGCAGCTTCGACCGTCCCAATATCCGCTATACGCTGGTGGAAAAATTCAAGCCGACGGATCAGCTGATCCGCTACGTGCAGGATCAGCGCGGCAAATGCGGCATCATCTACTGCAACAGCCGGGCGAAGGTGGAAGACACCGCCGCGCGTTTGCAAAGCCGTGGCCTGAGCGTCGGCGCCTATCATGCCGGAATGGATAACGTGCATCGCGCCCGCGTGCAGGAAGCCTTCCAGCGTGACGATCTCCAGATCGTCGTCGCCACGGTCGCCTTCGGCATGGGTATCAACAAGCCCAACGTGCGCTTTGTGGTGCACTTTGATATCCCGCGCAATATCGAATCCTACTATCAGGAAACGGGCCGTGCCGGTCGTGATGGCCTGCCGGCGGAAGCGCTGATGCTGTACGATCCGGCCGATATGGCCTGGCTGCGCCGCTGTCTGGAAGAGAAAGCGCCGGGGCCGTTGCAGGATATTGAACGCCACAAGCTGAACGCGATGGGCGCTTTTGCGGAAGCGCAGACCTGCCGCCGTCTGGTGCTGCTGAACTACTTTGGCGAAGGGCGGCAGCAGCCCTGCGACAACTGCGATATCTGTCTCGATCCGCCGCGTCGTTACGACGGCACGGTAGAGGCGCAAAAGGCGCTTTCCTGCATTTATCGTGTCGGCCAGCGGTTTGGCATGGGCTACGTGGTGGAGGTGCTGCGCGGTGCCAACAATCAGCGTATTCGCGATATGCAGCACGACAAGCTGCCGGTTTACGGCATTGGCCGCGATCAGAGCCACGAGCACTGGATAAGCGTGATCCGTCAACTTATTCATCTGGGCTTTGCGACACAAAATATTGCGATGCATTCCGCGCTTCAGTTAACGGAAGCGGCGCGTCCCCTGCTGCGTGGCGAAGTGCCGTTGCTGCTGGCGGTGCCGCGCATGGTCAGCGTCAAGCCGCGCAACAGCAATCAGAAATCGTTTGGCGGCAACTACGATCGCAAGCTGTTCGCCAAGCTGCGTAAGCTGCGTAAAGCCATTGCCGATGAAGAGAACATTCCGCCTTACGTGGTGTTTAACGACGCCACGCTGATAGAAATGGCCGAGCAGATGCCGCTGACCGCCTCAGAAATGCTGAGCGTCAACGGCGTCGGTCAGCGCAAGCTGGAGCGCTTCGGCAAGCCGTTTATGGTGATGATCCGCGAGCACGTCGACGGCGAAGAGTAGGCCGGGCGTGCGGCCGGAGAACGGGGAAGACGCGGGCTGGCATGGACGGCGCGTCCTCCATGCCAGCATTTAATGCATCAGGCAATACGCCGGGCGGAAGCCAGCAGCGCGCCGACCGCCATAAACATGCCGCCAAACAGGCGGTTTAACAGCTTCATCTGTTTTGGCCCTTTAATCCAGGCCGCAATCCGCTGCGCCAGCGTGGCGTAGCCGATCATCACGATGATATCGACCACCACCGTCGTCACGCCCAGCACCAGATACTGCATCGCCTGCGGCTGGTGCGGGATGATAAACTGCGGAAAGAGCGCCGCCAGAAAAACAATGCTTTTTGGGTTGGTCAGGTTCACCAGCACCGCACGCTTAAACAGCCTGCGGCGCGGCATCGCTTTGGCGACCGCCTGAAGATCTATCGCGCCTGCCGAGCGCCACTGCTGGATGCCCAGCCAGATCAGGTAAGCCGCGCCCGCCCATTTCAGCACTTCAAAAGCCAGCACGGATTGGGAAAACAGCGCGCCCAGGCCGATGCCAACCAGCAGAATATGCACCGCCAGCCCAACCTGCAGGCCGGAAATAGAGGCCGCCGCGCCGCGATAGCCGTGGCTGATGCCGGTACTCATGGTATTGATTGCGCCGGAACCCGGCGAAAGGCTTAAGATGCTGGTCGTTAACAGATAGGCCAGCCACCACTGCATGGTCATTGGGTCAGACTCCCTGATAGCACAGAAGTATGACACAATACGCCATTGCGGCTGCGCAGGCTACGGCGCCGGGCGGAATGTGAAAAAAGCGGAGGTCGGGTCAATGAAAAAGCATGGCTGGCGAAATCGTGAAAAAGCTTTTGCCGCTTTCGCCACCGGCCCGCTGCTGGATTTCTGGCGGCGGCGGGAAGAAGACGAGTTTATCGGCGTGGAAAACGTGCCCATTCGCTACGTTCGCTTCACGTCATCGCAACACAACCGCGTTATCCTGATTTGCCCCGGACGTATCGAAAGCTACGTAAAATATCCGGAGCTGGCCTACGACCTGTTTCACTGCGGCTATGATGTGATTATTGTCGATCATCGCGGGCAGGGCCGTTCCGGCAGGCTGCTGCAGGATAGCCATCGCGGCCATGTGGAGCTGTTCGACCACTATGTTGAAGATCTGGAGACGCTCTATCTGAAAGCGATCCTCAGCCGTCACTATCAGCATCGCTATGCGCTGGCGCACTCAATGGGCGGCGCGATCCTGACGCTGATGCTGGCCAGGCAGCCGCAGGCCTTTAACGCCGTGGCGCTGGCCGCGCCGATGTTCGGGATCTTCCTGCCGATGCCGCTGTGGATGACGCACTGTATTCTGAACTGGGCGGAAAAGCGTCCCGTGGTGCGCGACGGTTACGCGATCGGCACCGGCCAGTGGCAGCCCAGGCCGTTCGGGATGAACCAGCTGACCCACAGCCGCGAGCGCTACCGGCGCAACCTGCGCTTTTACGCCGACGATCCGGCGCTGCGCGTCGGCGGGCCGACTTATCACTGGGTCAGAGAAGGCATTCTGGCCGGCAAAAACATTCTGGCTCAGGCAAAAGAGATAAAGACGCCGCTGCTGCTGTTACAGGCCAGCGCGGATAAGGTGGTGGATAACCGCGCTCAGGATCTCTTTTGCCAGGCCATGAAAGCGGCGGGAAACCCCTGCGAGGGCCCGCTGATTATCGCAGGCGCGCGTCATGAGATCTTGTTTGAAAAAGACAGCATGCGCGCCGAGGCGCTGGAGGCCATTACGGCGTTTTTTGCCCGGCATCCCTGATTTTACTGCTCAGATATAGCAACCGTAGCTCACCATTAACAGAGGTTTTATGTACCCGATTGTTGCTTCCGATCTCGACGGCACGCTGCTGTCGCCGGATCACCGTTTATCCGCTTTCGCCCGTGAAACGCTCCAGCTGCTGACGCAAAAGGGCGTCCATTTTGTGTTCGCCACCGGTCGCCATCACATTGATGTCGGGCAGATGCGTGACAGCCTGGGTATTGATGCCTATATGATCACCTCGAACGGCGCGCGCGTGCACAATACCGCAGGCGAGCTGATCTTCAGCCATAACCTGGAAGAAGACATTGCCCGTGAGCTTTTTGCTTTGCATCACAGCCACCAGGATATCTATACCAACGTCTACCGCGATGAAGAGTGGTTCCTTAACCGCCACCGCCCGGAAGAGATGGATTTTTTCCGCGAGTCCAATTTTAACTACCAGACCTATCAGCCGGATTCGCTGCCAACCGACGGCATCAGCAAAGTGTTCTTTACCTGCGCTAAGCCGGAACTGCTGATCCCGCTGGAAGAGGCGCTGATGGCGCGCTGGGGCGATCGGGTTAACGTCAGCTTCTCGCTGCCGACCTGTCTGGAAGTGATGGCGGGCGGCGTTTCCAAAGGCCACGCGCTGGACGCGGTTTCCCGACTGCTGGGCTTTACGCTGGCGGACTGCATCTCTTTTGGTGACGGCATGAACGACAAAGAGATGCTGAACATGGCGGGCAAAGGCTGCATCATGAGCAACTCGCATCAGCGCCTGAAGGATCTGCTGCCGGAACTGGAAGTGATTGGCAGCAATGCGGATAACGCGGTGCCGAACTATCTGCGCAAGCTCTACAACGTCTGAAGCCGGTAAAAGCCGCCTCTGGTTACAGAGGCGGCAACGCTTACCGCTTCAGGAAGCGCACGGCCTTATCCGGGAAGTCGGTAAACAGACCGTCCACGCCCGCCTGGTTATAGAGCGCGTCGTACAGCTCGTCCACGTTATCCACCCAGCCGGGCAGCTGGTCGGCCCGCACGGTATAGGGATGCACGACCAGGCCATTCTGATGAGCCTCCTTCACCATCGGCGTAAAGTGAACCGCGCCTTTGGTCGAGCCGTTGGCAATCAGCATATGATAATCAGGGCCGATGCCGTCGACGTGACGGGCCAGCGTTTTCATCGCGCCCGGTTGCAGCATCCAGTCATAGCTGTAGTTCACCCATTTCCCGTCTTGCTGCTCCTGCGTCTCTTTTGAGTCCGTTTCGGTGATCAGCTGCACCAGTTTGACGTCCATGCCTCTTTGCGGCTCCAGCTCCGTTTTAATGCGTTTGAGTTCGTTATGGTCAAAGCATTGCAGGTAGACGTTGTCGCTTTTCGAGCTATAGCCGTACTGCTTAAGCACATCCAGTACCCTGGCGGAGATATCTTTGCCTTCCTGGCGGTGAAACCACGGCGCTTTAATTTCGGTGTAGATGCCGATATTTTTGCCCGTCGAGTGGTTCAGGCCCTGAATAAATTCAATCTCTTCGGCAAAGGTATGCACGTGGAAGTCCGATTTGCCCATCGGGAAACGCTGCGGATAAGTCTGCACTTTCTTACCGTCTTTTAGCGTAAAGCCTTCCGTAAACTTCAGCCCCTTGATTTCGGCCAGCGTAAAGTCGATGGCATAGTAACGCCCATCCTTTCTGGCGCGGTCGGGATAGCGTTCCGCCACGTCCGTTACGCGATCCAGATAGTGATCGTGCAGCACCACCAGCCGATCGTCGCGGGTCATCACCAGATCCTGCTCAAGGAAGTCGGATCCCTGCGCGTAAGCCATCGCTTTGGCGGGCAGCGAGTGTTCCGGGAGGTAGCCGCTCGCGCCACGATGGGCAATTACAATCTTGTGTGTTTCCGCGGCCACTGTACCGAACGAAGCGCCCAGCAGCAGCATAGCTATAAGCTTTTTCATTGCGTTGCCCCTTTTTTGTGCCTGTGTTCGTTCAGCATGGTGATAACCAGCAGGATAACGGCCAGCACGCCGCCGCCGATCATCACGATAAAGCCGCCGTCCCAGCCGAAGTAATCTACGGTGTAGCCGACAATAGCGCTGGCGGCCACCGAGCCGCCAAGATAGCCGAACAGCCCGGTGAAGCCCGCCGCCGTTCCCGCGGCTTTCTTCGGCGCCAGCTCCAGGGCGTGCAGCCCAATCAGCATTACTGGCCCATAAATCAGAAAGCCGATCACGATCATGCAGGTAATATCCACGCCCGGATTGCCGGGAGGATTCAGCCAGTAAACCACGGTGGCGATCGTCACCAGCACCATAAAAAAGACGCCGGTCGCGCCACGATTGCCTCTGAACACCTTATCGGACATCCAGCCGCACAGCAGCGTGCCGGGAATGCCGGCGTACTCATAAAGAAAGTAGGCCCAGGAGGATTTATCCAGCGTAAAGTGCTTCACCTCTTTTAAATAGGTCGGTGACCAGTCGAGAATGCCGTAGCGCAGCAGATAGACAAACACGTTGGCCAGCGCGATATACCAGAGCAGCCGGTTGGGCAGTACGTACTGCATAAAAATTTGCCTGGCGGTCAGCTCCTCTTCCTGGCTTTTATCATAGTCGGGCGGATAGTCGTTTTTATACTCTTCAATCGGCGGCAGACCGCAGGATTGCGGCGTGTCGCGCATTAACGCAAAGGCGATGACGGCCACCAGAATGGCGGCGAAAGCGGGCATATAAAGCGACGCTTTCCAGTCGTTAAACCAGTACATGCCCAGCAGAAACAGCAGCGGAGGCAGGCCGCCGCCGACGTTGTGCGCGCAGTTCCAGACGGAAACGATGCCGCCGCGCTCCTTGTGCGACCACCAGTGCACCATAGTGCGTCCACAGGGCGGCCAGCCCATGCCCTGGAACCAGCCGCATAAAAACAGCAGCACGAACATCACGGTAATGCTGGAGGTGGCCCAGGGAACGAATCCCATAAACAACATGACCGCCGCCGCCAGAATTAAACCGGCGGGCAAAAAGTAGCGTGGATTCGAGCGATCGGAAACGGATCCCATAATAAATTTAGAAAATCCGTAGGCGATGGAAATACCTGAAAGGGCAAAGCCTAAATCCCCTCGAGAAAAACCCTGCTCGATCAGCGAAGGCATCGCCAGCGCAAAATTTTTCCGCACCAGATAATAGGCCGCATAGCCGAAGAAAATACCAAAAAATATCTGCCAGCGTAATTTACGATAAAGCGGATCGATTTCGCTGGTGTCAACGCGCGTTCGATGCGACGCAGGTTTAAAAACAGATAACATAACAGCCTCCAATGGCAATTTATATTCGTTTTTTTCGTCGTGCAGCAACAGATAAACGCGATCCGTAGCGGAAGGAGCCTAAAAGAAAACGCGCGGCCCCGCTGTGAAGAAGAACCCAAAGGTTACATTTTTATGACAATCAAACGAATTATGCGGCACGCTTCTCTGAATGCTTTTAGCCATGCCGGCAAGGAGTGTGAGCAGGCTCACTCAAACAGCAGGATAAAAACAGGTGAGTACATTTTGCAATCAGATGTCAACCAGATATTTCCCCGCGTCCACGCCGATTTCGCTACACTGTGCGCACTTTTCACCAGCGAGTTTTTATCGTGATCTTACTGATAATCACCACTATCCTGTGGGCCTTTTCGTTCAGCCTGATCGGCGAATATCTGGCAGGCCAGGTCGACAGCGTCTTTTCCGTGCTGATCCGTCTGCTGCTGGCCGCCGTGGTTTTCCTGCCGTTTCTGCGCTGGCGCGGTTATCGGCCGTCAACGCTGCTGCTCTATATGGGCGTAGGCGCGCTGCAGCTGGGTATTATGTATCTGTTCAGCTTTGAGGCTTACCTCTACCTCAGCGTTTCCGAGCTGCTGCTGTTTACGGTGATGACGCCGCTCTATATCACCCTGATTTATGACCTGATGAGCGGAAGAGGCGTGCGCCCCGGCTATGCACTGAGCGCGCTGCTGGCGGTGGCGGGCGCGGCGATTATTCGCTACGACAAGGTCAGCGACCACTTCTGGTTTGGCCTGCTGCTGGTGCAGCTTGCCAACCTTTGCTTTGCCGTTGGCATGGTGGGCTACAAGCGCCTGCAGGAAACGCGTCCGATGCCGCAGCACGCCGCCTTTTCCTGGTTTTATATGGGCGCGGCGCTCGTCGCGGTTATCGCCTGGTGCCTGTGGGGCAATCCGCAGAAGCTGCCGACCACCACGCTACAGTGGAGCATCCTGATCTGGCTGGGCGTGGCGGCTTCCGGGCTGGGTTACTTTATGTGGAACTACGGCGCGACGCAGGTTGATGCCGGCACGCTGGGCATTATGAATAATATGCACGTGCCCGCCGGATTGCTGGTTAACCTTGCAATCTGGCAGCAGCAGCCGCACTGGCCGAGCTTTATCGTTGGCGCAGCGGTAATTTTCGCCTCGCTATGGGTACACCGCCACTGGGTGATTAAAAAATAGCACGACGATAAAAAGCGGGGCGCGACACGCCCTGCTTAACGCCTTTGCCTGGCTCGTTAGTGAACCAGGTGCGGCCGTGATTTACTGACCAGCAGATTCACATTCGTTTTACTGGTTTTGCCAATACGGCTACCGCTATCTTCCCCCGCTGTCGTTACCTGCCCGGTGCTATAACTCAGCGCTGACGGGGAAAGCAGCCTATAAATTTTAGAAAATAGCGTGCCGAAAATAGTTTTGGTAGTGTCGTGGTTTTTACCTGCGCTGCTGATAGTTGCGCTCTCATAATATATCTTCTTTCATGGTTCGCTATATTTACAATGTGTAAATATCAGGCGGATATTATGAGGAGTGACTTGCCCTGTAAAGGCAGGAAGGGAATATAAATAATGCATTTTTTGATAGCGTTTTAAATAGCAGGCAGCCCGAAGGCTGCACTAATATTTAAGCTTTTTTAACAGGGGCAGGGCGTAATTTCATTGTCATTCCCTTCAGGAAATTCCTTAAAATCTGATCGCCGCATTCACGGTAATTTTTATGCCCTGGCTTTCGGAAAATAGCGCCAATTTCAGACTGGCCCACGGCGAAGTCCGCCAGCTTAAGCACGTCAATAATATCCGTAGTTTTTAAATCGAAAGCGATGCGCAGTTTTTTAATAATAATATTATTCGTCATCTTGCGTTCGACAGAAGGCTCAGGCGCATCTTCGCTTTTGCCACGGCGCTGAAAAATCAGCCCGTTCAGGAAATAGCCCATTACCACGTCAGGACAGGCGCGAAAGCCCGCTTCGTCTTCTTTTTTCAGGAAGCTTTGCATTTCCGCTTCGCTGACTTCACTTTCCGCCAGCGCCAGGATGCCAACCATCTGAGCATCGCTCAGGCTCAGCATGTAGCGCACGCTGCGCAAAACGTCATTATTGGTCATAAAAATCTCATTGGTTCAGGATCGTTGGCCGCATTATAGAGACAAATGGCGCTGGATAAAGGAATACCGTCAGCAAAAAGGCAGGCGGCCAGCGCGTTATAAGGGCGCGGCTGCGCTAAAAGGGCCACCGCGCAAAAGCGATCGCCCGTACTGGCCGCTCAGGAATGATGCAAAGAGGTCGGCAGCGGCGTGCCCGGCGCGGAAGCGTCCCTGACCAGCGGCAGATGCTCGCAGGCGTGCTGGCGGGCGGAGCGGATAAAAGCTTCGACTACTGCCTGACGCTGCTCGCCGTCGCGCACGGCGGCATATAAACGGCTCCATAAACCCTGGCCGAGCGTTTTGGTCACTACCAGCCCCTGATGCTCAAAGCTTTCCACCACCCAGTGCGGCAGGGCGGCGATGCCCATGCCTGCGGACACCATCTGGATCAGCAGCAGCGTATTATCCACGCTTTTTAACGCCGGGCTGACGCCTGCGGGCTGCAAGAAATGCCGCCAGATATCCAGGCGCTGCCGCTGCACCGGATAAATCATCAGCACTTCGCTGGCCAGATCTTCCGGTGAAATATGATCAACCTGCGCCAGCGGATGGTCGGGCGCCAGCACCAGGCGAACTTCAAAATCAAACATTGGCGAATAGAACAGCCCGCTGCGCGGCAAAATATCGGAGGTGAGCACCACGTCCAGCTCCCCCTGTTGAAGCGCGGGCTGGGGATCGAAAGTCACCCCGGATTTAAAATCCATCACCACCTGCGGCCAGCTCTGACGGAAGTTGCTCAACGCTGGCGTCAGCCATTGAATACAGCTGTGGCACTCGATAGCGATACGCAGCGTGGCCTGATGCGGTTCGTGGCAGGCCTGTAAAGCGTGCTGGATCTGCGGCAGCACCTGCTCGGCAAGCTGCAGCAAGATTTCGCCCTGCGGCGTAAAGCGCAGCGGCTGGCTTTTACGCACAAACAGGCGGAAGCCCAGGCGCTGCTCCAGATCGCTGAACTGATGGGACAGGGCCGACTGCGTCTGATGAAGCTGAGCGGCGGCGGCGGCCAGCGAACCGCTGTTGCGCAGCGCTTGCAGCGTCCGCAGGTGTTTGAGTTCGATCATGAGAGTCCTTCACATCGACAATGAACAATTTGCGCTTGTGGTGAATACAGTACCTGCGGATTATAGATGTGTAAACATCTGGACGTCTAAAAGCCCGATTGCCACGACAGCGGGCGGTAACTGAGGAACGCATTGATGACTATTCTGAACCATACGCTCGGCTTCCCCCGCGTTGGCCTGCGTCGCGAACTGAAAAAAGCACAGGAAAGCTACTGGGCGGGCAACAGCACGCAGGAAGCGCTGCTGGCGGTAGGCCGCGAACTGCGCGCCCGCCACTGGGAACAGCAGAAACAGGCTGGGGTAGACTATGTACCGGTCGGCGATTTCGCCTGGTACGATCATGTGCTGACTACCAGCCTGCTGCTGGGCAACGTGCCTGCCCGTCATCAAAATAAAGATGGCTCTGTCGATCTGGATACGTTGTTCCGTCTGGGCCGTGGCCGTGCGCCGACCGGCGAACCTGCGGCGGCGGCTGAAATGACCAAATGGTTTAACACTAACTATCACTATATGGTGCCGGAATTTACCCGGGGGCAGCAGTTTAAGCTTAGCTGGACGCAGATCCTGGACGAAGTGGACGAAGCGCTGGCGCTGGGCCATAAAGTGAAGCCCGTGCTGCTTGGCCCGGTGACCTATCTGTGGCTGGGTAAAGTCAAGGGCGAGCCGTTCGACCGTCTGAGCCTGTTAACCGAAATTCTGCCGGTTTACCAGCAGGTGCTGAGCGAGCTGGCGAAGCGCGATATCGAATGGGTGCAGCTCGACGAGCCTGCGCTGGTGCTGGAGCTGCCGCAGGCGTGGCTCAACGCCTTTAAACCGGCTTACCAGGCGCTGCAAGGGCAAACCAAACTGCTGCTGACCACCTACTTTGACAGCGTCGGCACCAACCTGGACGCTATCGTTAAGCTGCCGGTTCAGGGTCTGCATGTTGATTTGGTACACGGCAAGGACGATATCGCCGCGCTGAACGCTAAAGTGCCGGCCGACTGGTTGCTTTCCGTCGGCGTAATCAACGGCCGTAACGTGTGGCGCGCCGATCTCAGCAGCTGGTTTGAGCGTTTACAGCCGCTGGTCGGCAAGCGTCAGCGGCTATGGATCGGCTCTTCCTGCTCGTTGCTGCACAGCCCCATCGATTTAAGTACCGAAACCCGCCTGGATGAAGAAGTAAAAAGCTGGTTCGCCTTTGCGCTACAGAAATGCCAGGAGCTGGCGCTGTTGAGCCATGCGTTAAACCACAATGACGCGCGGTCGCTGGAAGCCTGGAGCGCGCCCATCCGCGCCCGCCGGGACTCTGCGCGCGTGCATAACGAGGCCGTCAGCAAACGGCTGGCCGCTATCACCGCGAAAGACAGCGAGCGCCACAGCAGCTATAAGGCGCGTGCCGAAGCCCAGCGCCAGCGCTTTCAGCTGCCGGCCTGGCCGACCACCACTATCGGCTCTTTCCCGCAGACCACCGAAATCCGTGGCCTGCGCCTGGATTTCAAACAGGGGCGTCTGGACGGAAAGAGCTACCGCACCGGCATTGCTGAACATATCAAACAGGCGATCGTGGAGCAGGAGCGGCTGGGGCTGGACGTGCTGGTTCACGGCGAGGCGGAGCGCAACGACATGGTGGAATACTTCGGCGAAAACCTGGACGGTTTTGCCTTTACGCAAAACGGCTGGGTACAGAGCTACGGCTCCCGCTGCGTGAAGCCGCCGGTGATTATCGGTGACGTCAGTCGGCCGGAAGCGATCACCGTCGAGTGGGCGAAATACGCGCAGTCGCTGACCGACAAGCCGGTAAAAGGGATGCTGACCGGCCCGGTAACCATTCTTTGCTGGTCTTTCCCTCGTGAAGACGTGTCGCGTGAAACCATCGCTAAGCAGATCGCGCTGGCGCTGCGGGACGAAGTGGCCGATCTGGAAAAAGCCGGTATCGGCATTATCCAGATTGATGAGCCGGCGCTGCGTGAAGGCCTGCCGCTGCGGCGGTCAGAGTGGGCTGCCTATCTGGAGTGGGCCGTAGATGCGTTCCGCCTGAACGCCGCCGTGGCGCAGGATGCTACCCAAATCCACACCCATATGTGCTATTGCGAATTCAACGACATCATGGATTCTATCGCCGCGCTGGATGCGGATGTGATCACCATCGAAACCTCACGTTCTGATATGGAACTGCTGGAATCGTTCGAGGAATTTGACTATCCGAACGAAATCGGCCCGGGCGTTTACGACATTCACTCGCCAAACGTGCCAAGCGTGGCATGGATAGAGGCGCTGCTGCTGAAAGCGGCGAAGCGTATTCCGGTGGAGCGTTTGTGGGTGAACCCGGACTGCGGCCTGAAAACGCGCGGCTGGCCGGAAACCCGTCAGGCGCTGGCTAATATGGTGGAGGCGGCCCGCAATCTTCGCAAAGCCGCTGTCTGATGGTGGTGTTGCCCGTGGGCCTCTCTTTTATTAATGACATTTAGCGGCGTTTGGAATGTACGAGCGATGAAGCTGGCGCTGTGCCCGCAGCGAGGGTGGCATAAAAAAAGCCCGCCGATTGAGGCGGGCTCAGACTGCTGACAAACCTAAATAGCGGATGCATCCTGGTGTTTCTTACAGCAACCCAGCTGTTTCACAGTGGCAGAGGCTGAGCGGATAAGCGGACCGTTTTCGCGCATGGACGCGCGAAACGAGCCTACATGGACGTATCTACGGCGTGTCCGTGTTCCGATCTGCCTCTGCCGCTTTTCATCAATCTGCAAGCGGCCTAAGTTTGAGTTTGTCAGCAACCTCAGCCCGCCGATTGAGGCGGGCCTGAGCGTTAGCTGACGCCGTGCTGCCTGAACCAGGCCAGCATTCGCTGCCAGCCGTCTTTGGCCGACTCTTCGTGATAGCTGGGACGATAATCGGCGTTAAACGCGTGCCCGGCCTCGGGATAAACCACGATTTCCGATTTGGCGTTCGCCGCCCGCAGCGCCTGACGCATGGTTTCCACGCTCGCCAACGGAATGCCGTCATCCTGCGCGCCGTACAGCCCCAATACCGGCGCGTTCAGGTCAACTGCGACGTCAACCGGGTGCTTCTGCTGCTGCAAGGTTTTATCGCCTGTCAGCTTGCCATACCAGGCAACGCCCGCTTTCAGCTGAGGATTGTGCGCGGCGTAGAGCCAGGTTATCCGGCCGCCCCAGCAAAAGCCGGTAATGGCCATATTGCGCATATCGCCGCCGTGGCGCGATGCCCAGTTGGCTACGTGATCCAGATCCGCCAGCACCTGGCTATCCGGCACCTTGCTGACCAGCTCTTTAAACAGCGTGGGAATATCATCGTACTCGGCGGGATCGCCCTCGCGAAAATAGAGTTCGGGCGCGACGGCCAGATAGCCTTCGGTCGCCAGGCGACGGCAGATATCGCGAATATGCTCGTGCACGCCAAAAATTTCCTGCACGACCAGCACCACCGGTAGCGGGCCATCGGCCTGACGCGGTCTGGCGTGGAAAGCAGGCATATTCTCGCCCTGCGTTGGAATTGACGTTTCGCCGGAAACGATGTCGGCGCTGTCGGTAATGATGGTGGTCGATGCGGCAGGTGAAACCGCAGGAGCGAATCCCTTATTGCTCAATGTTTGAGTCGGATTATCGTCGCTTTTCATTGTCCTCTCCATACATGCAGTAGCGCAATCAGCTAACTATAGCCAGGATTACGTTTCGATCGGGTGAAGGTCAGCCTGTCATCTTCGACGGCGTTATCGGTTTCCGACAGCGCGATTCGTGCGGGAAGGCTTTTTTGTGTGATTACCGTCACGATTCAATAGACTCCAAATGTAACTTTCATTACTCAGAGTGAATTTACTCACATAAATTCACCCAGCTTTGCGCTACTGTAAGCGCTTCATCGCCTTTTCATTACAGGATCTTGTCATGGCACAGTCAGACGTTTTTCACCTGGGTTTAACCAAAGCCGATCTTCAGGGCGCCACCCTTGCCATTGTGCCAGGCGACCCCGAGCGCGTTAAAAAGATTGCCGCGCTGATGGATAATCCGGTTCATCTGGCGTCGCACCGCGAATTCACCACCTGGCGCGCCGACATTGACGGCAAGGCCGTTATCGTCTGTTCAACCGGTATCGGCGGCCCTTCCACCTCCATCGCGGTAGAAGAGCTGGCGCAGCTGGGCATCCGTACTTTTCTGCGCGTAGGTACAACTGGCGCTATCCAGCCTGACATCAGCGTGGGTGACGTGCTGGTAACCACCGGCTCCGTGCGTCTGGACGGCGCGAGTCTGCACTTTGCGCCGCTGGAATTCCCGGCCGTGGCCGATTTTACCTGCACCACCGCGCTGGTCGAAGCGGCGAAAGCGCTTGGCGCGACCACGCATATCGGCGTCACCGCGTCTTCCGACACTTTTTATCCGGGACAGGAGCGTTACGACACCTTTTCTGGCCGCGTAGTGAGCCGTTTCCAGAACTCCATGAAAGAGTGGCAGCAAATGGGCGTGCTGAACTACGAAATGGAATCCGCCACGCTGCTGACCATGTGCGCCAGCCAGGGCCTGCGTGCCGGCATGGTGGCGGGCGTGATTGTGAACCGCACCCAGCAGGAAATTCCCGATGCGGAAACCATGAAGAAAACCGAAAGCGATGCGGTGCGTATCGTAGTTGAGGCGGCGCGCCGTCTGATCTAGACGTTGAGATCGGCCTCGCTAACCTCTGGCCTGGCCGTTGAGACCAGTTTCGCTAACTTCTTCAGCCTTCATTAAGGGAGCGCGGCTCCCTTAATGGCTTCGCCCTAGCGCTACCCACGGTAAATTTTTCGAGCCGTCTCTGACATCCTGATGAAAACCTCCTCGATCCCGTTACATCGCGCTTTTTAACTCGACATTGCCACGGCCTGCCCTTACCTTTTCTGCCAGAGAAGCCTGGACGGGAGAAGGCGCGTGGATGCAATAATCGGTTACGGCATTGGCTCAGGCCTGGCGGGCGCGCTGGTCGGCTGGCTTATCGCCTGGTATCACAGCCAGCAGCGCGCGGCGCACCAGGAAACGGAGCGCAGGCTGCTGCAACAGGCCAGCGAGCAGCTGAAGCAGGAGCGCGATCGCCTGACGCAGCAACAGAGCCAGCAGCAGCAGGCGCAAAAACAGCAGGAGCTGGAGCTGCGTCAGCTGCACGGCACGCTCGCCGCTACCCAGGAGAAACTCACCCAGCTTGACCACTGGCGCGGCGAGGCCGAACAGCTGGCGCGCGAACTGCGCACCCAGCTGGAGATCAACAGCGCCCAGGAGGCGGAACTGCGCGAGGTCACCATTCGGCTTGAAGAGAGCAGAATGGCGGCGGAAGAGAAGCAGCGCCTGCTGGTCAACAGCGAACAGCGGCTGAACGCGCAGTTTGAACACCTTGCCAACCGTATTTTCGAACACAGCAACCGCCGCGTCGATGAGCAGAACCGCCAGAGCCTGGACGGGCTGCTCTCGCCGCTGCGCGAACAGCTGGAAGGGTTTCGTCGCCAGGTTCAGGAAGGCTTCGGCCAGGAGGCGCGCGAGCGCCATACGCTTTCTCATGAAATCCGCAATCTGCAACAGCTCAATGCCCAAATGGCGCAGGAAGCGATTAACCTGACCAAGGCCCTGAAGGGCGACAATAAAATGCAGGGAAACTGGGGCGAAGTCGTGCTCAGCCGCGTGCTGGAAGCCTCCGGCCTGCGGGAAGGGCACGAATATGAAACCCAGGTCAATATTCAGCTGGAGCATAACGCCCGTATGCAGCCGGACGTGATTGTGCGTCTGCCGCAGGGCAAAGACGTGGTGATCGACGCGAAGATGACGCTGGTGGCTTACGAACGCTATTTCAACGGCGAAGATGAAGCCACGCGCGAAACGGCCATCGGCGAGCACGTTGCGGCCATTCGCAGCCATATCCGCCTGCTGAGCCGCAAAGATTATCAGCAGCTGCCCGGCCTGCGATCGCTGGACTACGTGCTGATGTTTATTCCGGTCGAACCCGCTTTTCTGGTCGCTATTGATCGTCAGCCGGAACTGATCAACGAGGCGCTGGGTCAAAACATCATGCTGGTCAGCCCCACCACGCTGCTGGTGGCGCTACGCACCATCAATAACCTGTGGCGCTACGAGCACCAAAGCCGTCATGCCCAGCGCATCGCCGACAGAGCGGCTAAGCTCTATGACAAAATGCGCCTGTTTGTCGACGACATGTCGGCAATGGGGCAAAGCCTCGATAAGGCCAGCGAAAGCTATCGTCAGGCCATGAAGAAGCTGGCGGAAGGGCGGGGCAACCTGATCGCGCAGACGGAAAGTTTTCGGCAGCTGGGCGTGGCCATCAAGCGGCCTATTAATCCCCGCCTGGTCGCGCAGGCGATGCCGGATGAGGCTGACGAGCAAGAGAACGAAGATGAGGAAGATGTCGCGTATCTGGCGACGCAAACCGGGCCAGGCGCGGCCCGAGTTAATGAATAACCCGCAAGGCTGTGCCTGGCCTGCGGGACTCTGATACACTTGGCAGATAACTGATTGCAGAGCAGGCAAAACAAATGGCAGATGAATCAAAGGATACCACGCACTTCGGCTTTCGCACGGTAGCGAAAAGCGACAAAGCTGAAATGGTGGCTGATGTTTTCCATTCCGTTGCGGCCAAATATGACCTGATGAACGATCTGATGTCGTTCGGCATCCACCGTGTCTGGAAACGTTTTACTATCGATTGCAGCGGCGTGCGTCGCGGACAGCGCGTCCTGGATCTGGCCGGCGGTACCGGCGATCTGACCGCTAAATTCTCTCGCCTGGTGGGTGAAACGGGTGAAGTGGTGCTGGCGGATATCAACAGCTCCATGCTGAAAGTAGGCCGTGAGAAACTGCGTAACAACGGGATTATCGGCAACGTGAACTACGTGCAGGCTAACGCCGAAGCGCTGCCGTTCCCGGACAATCATTTCGACTGCATCACTATCGCTTTCGGCCTGCGTAACGTCACCGAAAAAGAGAAGGCGCTGGCCTCGATGTTCCGCGTGCTGAAGCCGGGCGGACGCCTGCTGGTGCTGGAGTTTTCCAAACCGCTGCTGGAGCCGCTAAGCAAGGCGTATGACGCCTACTCATTCCACGTGCTGCCGCGTATCGGCGAGCTGGTGGCGAAAGATTCCGAAAGCTACCGCTATCTGGCCGAATCTATCCGAATGCATCCGGATCAGGATACGTTAAAGCAGATGATGGATGATGTCGGCTTCGAGAATACTACCTATCACAATCTTACCGGTGGCATCGTTGCGCTGCACCGCGGATTCAAGTTCTGAACAGGATAGCGAATGACCTTAACGCCGCTGTTAACCGCAGGGCTGGAAACGGCGCTCAATCAGATCCTTTATCGCGATCGCGGCCTGAAAGCCGCGCGTCAGCGTCTTAACGGCCGCAGCCTGGCCATTGAGCTGGCCGAGCTGAAGCAGCCGCTGATCTTTATCTTCAGCGACCAACAGGTCGATGTGCTGGGCGACTGGTGCGACACGCCGGACTGCAAGGTGAAAACCCGTCTGGCGACGCTGCGCAAGCTGCGCGATCGTCAGCAGTTAACCAGCCTGATCCGCAGCGGCGAGCTGGAGGTTGAGGGCGATCTACAGGTCGTCCAGCAGTTCTCCGCGCTGATCGATCTGGCCGAGCTTGACCCTGCCGAATATCTCGCGCCCTGGATTGGCGATATTGCCGCTCAGGGCATCAGCCAGGCCGCCCGTCGCGGGTTGCAGCTGGTGCGCGGCAATCTTGATCGTAAACAGAGCTATCTGGGTCAGGCGCTGACGGAAGAGTGGCGCCTGGCGCCGGGCGGCCTGGAGCTTGCCTGGTTTGCTGAAGAAGTCGACGCCGCCGCTCGCGAGCTGGCTGCGCTGGAAACCCGCCTTAAACAACTGGAGGGCAAATGACCCTCGGAGAAATACGTCGTCTCTATTTTATTATCCGTATCTTTTTGAGCTACGGACTGGATGAGCTAATCCCAAAAACCCGGCTGGCGCTGCCGCTGCGCCTGTGGCGCCGGACGCTGTTCTGGATGCCTAATTTGCACAAAGAGCGTCAGCTTGGCGAGCGTATCAGGTTAGCCATGGAGCAGCTTGGCCCGGTGTGGATCAAATTTGGTCAGATGATGTCCACGCGACGCGATCTTTTTCCGCCGCATATCGCCGATCAGCTGGCGATGCTGCAGGACAAGGTCGCGCCTTTCGATGGCGTACAGGCGAAAAAACAGATTGAGATGTCGCTTGGCTGCAAGGTGGAAACCCTGTTTGATGACTTTGTGATCACGCCGCTTGCTTCCGCTTCCATCGCGCAGGTACACACCGCCACGCTGAAGGAAAACGGCAGGGAAGTGGTCATTAAGGTTATTCGTCCGGATATCCTGCCGGTGATCAAAGCCGATATGAAGCTGATCAACCGCATGGCGGCCTGGGTGCCTCGCCTGTTACCGGACGGGCGCCGCCTGCGTCCGCAGGAAGTGGTGGCCGATTACGAAAAAACGCTGATAGACGAACTGAACCTGCTGCGCGAAGCGGCTAACGCCATTCAGCTGCGCCGTAATTTCGAAGGCAGCAACATGCTTTACGTGCCGGAAATCTATTCCGACTACTGTAGCGAAACCATGCTGGTGATGGAGCGCATTTACGGCATTCCAATCTCCGATGTGGTGCAGCTCGAACAGCGCGGCGTCAACATGAAGCTGCTGGCCGAGCGCGGCGTGCAGGTCTTCTTTACCCAGGTGTTCCGCGACAGCTTTTTCCACGCCGATATGCATCCGGGCAACATTTTTGTCAGCTATGAGCATCCTGAAGATCCGCAATATATCGGTATCGACTGCGGTATCGTTGGCTCGCTGAATAAAGAAGATAAGCGGTATCTGGCGGAGAACTTTATCGCCTTCTTCAACCGCGATTACCGCAAGGTTGCCGAGCTGCACGTTGATTCCGGCTGGGTGCCGGCGGATACCAACGTAGAGGATTTCGAGTTCGCTATTCGTACCGTTTGCGAACCGATTTTTGAAAAGCCGCTGGCGGAAATCTCCTTCGGTCACGTGCTGCTGAACCTCTTTAATACGGCGCGCCGCTTCAACATGGAAGTGCAGCCTCAGCTGGTGCTGTTACAGAAAACTCTACTGTATGTGGAAGGCGTCGGACGACAGCTTTATCCGCAGCTAGACCTGTGGAAAACCGCCAAGCCGTTCCTGGAAGACTGGATCAAAGATCAGATTGGCATTCCGGCTATCGTGCGCGCGCTGAAAGAAAAAGCGCCGTTCTGGGCGGAAAAACTGCCGGAGCTGCCGGAGCTGGTTTACGAAAGCCTGAAGCGGCACAAGCATCTGCAGCACAGCGTCGATAAGCTTTCTTACGATCTGCGCAACGACCGGGTGCGGCATCATCAGTCGCGCTATCTGTTCGGTATTGGCGCCACGCTGCTGCTGAGCGGCACGGCTATTCTGCTGACCAGACCGCAGTGGGATTTGCTGTCGGCGGTTATGGTCGCTGGCGGTCTGGTAAGCTGGCTGGTCGGCTGGCGTAAAACCGACTGACTGTCATGAAAGGTAAAGAGGGGCTGGCAGCGCTTTGCGCGCGGTCAGCCCGGCTTATATACTGCGAAACCTGCATTAACTGACATCTGAGGCAAAATTATGGGCGGTATTAGTATCTGGCAATTGTTAATTATTGCCGTAATCGTTGTGCTGCTCTTCGGCACGAAGAAACTGCGCGGGCTGGGTTCCGATCTCGGTTCATCAATCAAAGGCTTTAAAAAAGCCATGAGCGACGATGACGAAAAGCCAAAAACACATGCCGACGATGCTGATTTTAAAGCCACTCTGGCCGACAAACAGCACGCAGAAGCGAAGAAAGAAGACGTTAAGAACGACAAGGTGTAAGCCGTGTTCGACATAGGTTTTAGTGAACTGATTCTGGTGTTTATTATCGGGCTGGTAGTGCTGGGTCCGCAGCGTTTGCCGGTTGCGGTAAAAACCGTGGTCGGCTGGATCCGCGCGCTGCGCTCGCTGGCGGCTAATGTGCAAAACGAACTGGCGCAGGAGCTGAAACTCCAGGAGCTGCAGGACAGCCTGAAGAAGGTGGAAGAGGCCAGTAAAAACAGCCTGTCGCCGGAGCTGAAAGCCTCGATGGAAGAGCTGAAGCAGTCGGCGGAATCCATGAAGCGTACCTATCTGGGCGAGAACGAAAAAGCGGACGACGAAGCTAACACTATCCACAATCCGCTGGTGAAAAACGCCGAGGATTCTCATGAAGGCGTGACGCCTGCTGCGGCCGATCATCAGGCCAGCGCCCCGGCGCAGGCGCCAGAGGCAGCAACCAGTGCAGCGCCACAGCCTGCGGTGCAGCAGGAACAGCATACGCCAGTCGTACATGTTTCGCCTGCGGCGAGCGATATGGCAGCAGCGCACTCTGCTACGGTTCGCGTTGCTGAACCTGCCGCAAGCGGTGTAGCCCAGGTTGCTGAAACTGTTTCGCCTGTCGCAAGCGATGCGGCTGTAGCACCGTCCGCTGCGGTTCACGTTGCCGAACCTGCCGCAAGCGGGGTAGCCCAGGTCGCTGAACCTGCTTCGTCTGCTGCAAGCGATGCGGCCGTAGCAAAATCCGCGACGGCCAGGGCTGCTGAAGCGCCTGCCGCCGCCAGCGCGCCTTATGAAACCGCCGCCGGAAAGCCGGACGCCGCGTCGAATACGGCGCCTGCCGCCGCGCCTGAAAAGCCAAAGGCCGTTAAAGACGAAGCGCCGACGCTTTCCAGCCGTGCGCCTGTTTCCACCACCCAACCGGATGAACGCTAAACATGGCTGTTGAAGATACCCAACCGCTTATCAGCCATCTGATTGAGCTGCGTAAGCGCCTGCTGAACTGCATTATCGCCGTGGTGGCGATTTTCCTTTGCCTGGCGTACTTTTCCAACGATATTTATCAGCTGGTTTCCGCGCCGCTGATCGAGCAGATGCCAGCGGGCGCCAGCATGATCGCGACCGACGTGGCTTCGCCTTTTTTCGCGCCGGTCAAGCTGACCATGATCGTTTCCGTCTTCCTTGCGGTACCGGTGATCCTTTACCAAATCTGGGCCTTTATCGCGCCCGCGCTTTACCGCCACGAACGCAGGCTGGTGGTGCCGCTGTTGATTTCCAGTTCATTCCTATTCTATATAGGGATGGCTTTCGCCTACTTTGTTGTCTTCCCGTTGGCCTTTGGGTTCTTCGCTAAAACCGCGCCGCACGGCGTGCAGATCGCTACCGATATCAATAACTATCTCGATTTCGTAATGGCGTTGTTTATGGCGTTTGGCGTCTCTTTCGAGGTGCCGATTGCTATCGTGCTGCTGTGCTGGACCGGTGTGACCACGCCGGAGGAACTGAAGGCGAAGCGGCCTTATGTTCTGGTCGGCGCTTTTATCGTAGGTATGCTGTTGACGCCGCCGGATGTGCTTTCCCAGACGCTGCTGGCCATTCCGATGTACTGCCTGTTTGAGGTCGGCGTGTTCTTCTCCCGTTTCTATACCGGATTACGGCGGGAAGAGAGTGACCAGGAGACGGAGTAGCCGCGAAGGCCTGCCCACATTAAAAAATAACCGCCCGTAAGGGCGGTTACTGTTTGGAACACGCTATGTTTGATATTGGGGTCAATCTGACCAGCACGCAGTTCGCCAAAGATCGCGACAAGGTTGTAAAACGCGCCGTTGATGCGGGCGTCACCGGCATTCTGATTACCGGCACCAACGCGCTGGAGAGCCAGCAGGCGCAGAGCCTGGCGAAACGTCGTTCCGGCTACTGCTGGTCTACGGCAGGCGTTCATCCGCATCACGCCAGCGAATGGTCGGCGGAAACGGCCGCCACCTTAAGAAGGCTGGCGGAAAGCCCGGAAGTGGCGGCGATTGGCGAGTGCGGGCTGGATTTCAACCGCAACATCTGCGGGCCGGAACAGCAGGCTTACGCCTTCAATGCTCAGCTTGAGCTGGCGGCCGATCTGCAGCTGCCCGTTTTTCTGCACTGCCGCGAAGCGCACGATCGCTTTCTCGCTATCCTGACGCCCTGGCTGCCAAAGCTGCCCGGCGCGGTCGTACACTGTTTTACCGGCACGAAAGCGGAGCTGGAAGCCTGTCTGGCTGCCGGGCTTTATATCGGCATTACGGGATGGGTGTGCGATGAACGTCGCGGACTTGAGCTGCGCGAGCTGATGCCGCTTATTCCTGCTGACAGGCTGCTGCTGGAAACGGACGCGCCTTATTTGCTGCCGCGCGACATGCGTCCCCGCCCTGCATCGCGACGTAACGAGCCGTGCTTTCTGCCACATATCGTGGAACAGGTCGCGCTACTGCGCGGCGAAGAGGCGGCTACGCTGGGGCAGCAGTGCGACAGCAATGCGCGAGCGCTTTTCCGTCTGAACGCGCAGTAGCCTCAGAGTTTCTGGAACTGCCGATTGTCCAGGCTGCGGACGATCTGCTTATTCAGTAGGTTAAGCAGCAGCATAGAACGCGCCTCGCCGTCCGGCTCGGTAAAAATTGCCTTCAGGCCTTCGAAAGCGCCAGCGGTAATCAATACTCTGTCGCCGGGCTGCGGTAGCGTCGGTGCGGGCAGCGTTACCGTCGCCTGCGTTTGCAGCGCTTCGATCACGTCCTGCGGCACGGTCGCGGGCAGATTGCCGAAGCGAACGAAATGGCTGACGCCGCGCGTGGCGCTGATGGTCGTGGTATGAATCGCTTCCGGATCGAACTCAATAAAAAGGTAGTTCGGGAACAGCGGCTCATTTACCTGAGTACGCTTGCCGCGCACCAGTTTCTCTAAGGCAATCATGGGGCTGAGACAATGCACCGCCTGGCGCTCAAGATGTTCTTTCGCGCGGGTAAGCTGGCCACGTTTGCAATAAAGTAAATACCAGGATTCCATAACGTCACTTTGCAATTACAGGGTCGCTAAGAATAACAAAAATAGCGTGATAGTTATAGCAACATGCAGGCCAGAAGGCGCCTGAAATCGCGATGAATGAACGGACAGCGTTAAGCATAAAGCTTATTAACTGTAGTTATCAGCGGATCGGTTGATGAGTCGGGATGCCGGAAGAAAAAATTTTTGGCGGTCGCAGCGTGAGCGCGCCGACCTCCTGCCGCGAAAAACTAAGCACGAGAGCTTAATCCTCCCTATAATGGCCGATTCACTGACCGTATTGATGAGAAGTCATGAAATACCACGACCTACGCGACTTCCTTTCCCTGCTGGAGCAGCGCGGGGAATTAAAACGCATTAAGCAAGAGATCGATCCCGATCTTGAAATGACCGAAATTGCCGATCGCACCCTGCGAGCTGGCGGGCCGGCGCTGCTGTTTGAAAACCCCAAAGGCTATAATATGCCGGTGCTGTGCAACCTTTTCGGCACGCCGGATCGCGTTGCGCTGGGCATGGGCCAGGAAGACGTGAAGGCGCTGCGTGAAGTGGGCCGCCTGCTCGCCTTTTTGAAAGAGCCGGAACCGCCGCGCGGTTTTCGCGACTTTTTCGACAAAATGCCGCAGTGGAAGCAGGTGCTGAATATGCCGACGAAGCGCCTGCGCGACGCGCCGTGCCAGCAGCAAATCTGGCAGGGCGATGAAGTCGATCTGAGCCGCATTCCGGTGATGAAGTGCTGGCCGGAAGATGCCGCGCCGCTGATCACCTGGGGCCTGACGGTTACGCGCGGCCCGCACAAAGAGCGGCAGAACCTGGGCATCTATCGCCAGCAGGTTATTGGTAAGAACAAACTCATTATGCGCTGGCTGTCGCATCGCGGCGGCGCGCTGGATTTCCAGGAGTGGACGCAGCAGCATCCCGGCGAGCGCTTCCCGGTCTCCGTCGCGCTGGGCGCCGATCCCGCCACCATTTTGGGCGCGGTCACGCCGGTTCCCGATACGCTTTCTGAATATGCTTTTGCGGGACTGCTGCGCGGCACCAAAACCGAAGTCGTGAAGTGCGTCTCCAACGATCTGGAAGTGCCGGCCAGCGCGGAAATCGTGCTGGAAGGCTATATCGAGGCGGGCGAAGTGGCGCCGGAAGGGCCGTATGGCGACCATACCGGCTACTATAATGAAGTCGATAACTTCCCGGTGTTTACCGTCACCCACATTACGCAACGCCGCGACGCCATCTATCACTCCACCTATACCGGGCGTCCGCCGGATGAGCCAGCCGTGCTGGGCGTGGCGCTGAATGAAGTCTTCGTGCCGATCCTGCAAAAGCAGTTCCCGGAGATCGTCGATTTTTATCTGCCGCCGGAAGGCTGTTCCTATCGTCTGGCGATCGTTACGATGAAAAAGCAGTACGCAGGCCATGCCAAGCGGGTGATGATGGGCGTTTGGTCATTTTTGCGCCAGTTTATGTACACTAAGTTTGTTATCGTATGTGACGACGATGTGAACGCGCGCGACTGGAACGACGTTATCTGGGCCATTACCACCCGGATGGATCCGGCCAGGGATACGGTGCTGGTAGAGAACACGCCTATCGACTACCTGGATTTCGCTTCGCCGGTTTCCGGGTTAGGCTCGAAAATGGGCCTGGACGCCACCAACAAGTGGCCCGGAGAAACCCAGCGCGAATGGGGCCGCCCTATTCGCAAAGATCCCGCCGTCACCGCGCGCATTGATGCCATATGGGACGAGTTAGGCATCTTCAGTGAGTCGCCCACGCGCAAAAACGCGCCCGGCAAATAATCGACCCGACAGAGGGAACGCATGACAACGTTAAGCTGTAAAGTGATCTCGGTAGAGGCGATAACCGATACCGTTTACCGAGTCCGTATGGTGCCGGAAGCCGATTTCAGCTTCCGGGCCGGTCAGTATCTGATGGTAGTGATGGACGAGCGCGACAAACGCCCGTTCTCGCTGGCTTCCACGCCGATGGAAAAAGAGATTATTGAGCTGCATATTGGCGCTTCGGAACTCAATCTCTACGCGATGGCGGTGATGGAACGGATCCAGGAGCAGCGCAGCATTACCGTGGATATTCCGCACGGCGACGCGTGGCTGCGTGAAGAGAGCGACCGTCCGCTGATCCTGATTGCGGGCGGCACGGGCTTCTCCTACGCCCGTTCGATCCTGCTGACCGCGCTGGCGCAGCGGCCGGAGCGTCATATCGAAATTTACTGGGGCGGCCGTGAACTGAAGCACCTCTACGATATGGACGAACTGGAAGCGCTGGCGGTGAAGCACCCGAACCTGAAGGTGATCCCGGTGGTGGAACAGCCTGAGCCGGGCTGGGAAGGGCGTAGCGGCACCGTGCTGACGGCGGTTATGAACGACCACCGCAGCCTGGCCGAGTACGAGATCTATATCGCGGGCCGTTTTGAAATGGCGAAAATCGCGCGCGAACGCTTCTGTGCCGAGCGCGAGGCGAAAGCGGAACAGATGTTTGGCGACGCCTTCGCCTTTATCTAAGCCGGAACGATTGCGTAAAAAAGCCGCCCGTCACGGGCGGCTGCATCAAACCCTTTCCAGTACGGTAGCGATGCCCTGTCCCAAACCGATACACATGGTCGCCAGACCAAACTGTGCGTCGCGTCGCTCCATCAGGTTCAACAACGTCGTGGCGATCCGCGCGCCGGAACAGCCCAGCGGATGACCCAGCGCGATAGCGCCGCCGTTCAGATTGATTTTGTTATCCAGCTCCTCCATCAATCCCAGCTCCTTAATACACGGCAGCACCTGCGCGGCGAACGCTTCGTTCATCTCAAACAGATCGATATCGCTGACGTTCAGTCCTGCTTTCTTCAGCGCCAGCCGGGAGGCGGGCACCGGGCCAAAGCCCATAATCGACGGATCGCAGCCGACAACCGCCATCGAGCGGATCCGCGCCCGCGCTTTCAGGCCCAGCTCACGAGCGCGTGATTCGCTCATCAGCAGCATCGCCGCCGCGCCGTCGGAGAGCGCCGAGGAGCTGCCCGCCGTTACCGTGCCGTTAACCGGATCGAAGGCGGGCTTCAGCGCGGCCAGACCCGCTGTGGTGGTATCGGGACGGATCACTTCATCAAAATCATAGCGCTTGAGCACGCCGTCGCCGTCATGGCCGCTGGTCGCGACGATCTCCGCAGCAAAGTGGCCCGCCTGCGTGGCGGCCCAGGCGCGCTGGTGCGAGCGGGCGGCAAATTCATCCTGCCTTTCCCGACCGATCTGGTGCATACGCGCCAGCATTTCCGCCGTCAGGCCCATCATCCCGGCGGCTTTCGCCACGGTTTTGCCCAGGCCGGGATGAAAATCGACGCCGTGGCTCATCGGCACGTGGCCCATATGCTCCACGCCGCCCACCAGGCAGGCGCTGGCGTCGCCAACCATGATGGCGCGCGCGGCATCGTGCATCGCCTGCATCGAGGAGCCGCAAAGGCGGTTGACGGTGGTAGCGGGCACCCGATGCGGGATTTCCGCCAGCAGGGCGGCATTACGGGCGATGTTAAAACCCTGCTCCAGCGTTTGCTGCACGCAGCCCCAGTAAATATCATCCAGGCTTGCCGCCGCCAGCGCCGGGTTGCGGCTCAGCAGCGAGCGCATCAGATGCGCCGAGAGATCTTCCGCCCGGACATGGCGAAAAGCGCCGCCTTTGGAGCGGCCCATCGGCGTGCGGATGGCATCAACAATTACGACTTTTTCCATTTCTCTTTCCTTACGCCGTTTTCAGGACGTCATCGGCCGGTTGAACCTGCGGATACCATTGCGTTTTATGCTGCGCTTTTTCCTGCAGGCTGGCCGGCAGCTGATAAAGCGGGCCGAGCGCGGCAAAGAAGGCCGCCTGGCTGGCAAAGCGGGCGCTGCCCTGCGTATCCAGATAGCGGAAAACGCCGCCGCGAAACGGCGGGAAGCCCAGCCCGTAAACCAGCGCCATATCCGCTTCGGCCGGCGTGGCAATAATGTTTTCTTCCAGGCAGAGCACCACTTCGTTAACCATCGGGATCATCATTCGGGCCACAATTTCTTCATCGCTGAAAACGCGCTGCGGCTGGCTGACGCTTTGCAGCAGTTTATCGACTTCGGGATCGACAATTTTCTTTTGTTTACCTTTGCTGTCCTTCTCCCAGCGATAAAACCCGGCCTGACTTTTTTGTCCGAACCGTTTCGCCTCGAACAGCACGTCGATGGCATCACGGTAATCCTTTTTCATACGGTTCGGGAAACCGTCAGCCATTACGCTCTGCGCGTGATGCGCGGTATCAATGCCAACCACGTCCAGCAGCCAGGCAGGCCCCATCGGCCAGCCGAAATGCTTTTCCATGACTTTATCTATCTGACGATAATCCGCACCGTCGCGCAGCAGCAGGCTGAAGCCGGCAAAATAGGGGAACAGCACGCGGTTGACGAAAAAACCGGGACAGTCGTTCACCACGATGGGCGTCTTGCCCATTTGGTCGGCCCAGGCCACCACTTTCGCCAGCGTGGCGTCCGAGGTTTTTGCACCCCGGATCACTTCAACCAGCGGCATGCGGTGCACCGGATTAAAAAAGTGCATTCCGCAGAAGTTTTCCGGGCGCTGCAGCGCATCAGCAAGCTGGCTGATGGGAATAGTCGAGGTATTGGAAGCCAGAACGGCATCCTGATGAAGATGCTGTTCCGTCTCCGCCAGCACCGCCGCCTTAACGCGCGGGTTTTCCACCACGGCCTCGACGACCATATCGGCACGTTCAAATCCTTCATAGCTCAGGGTTGGATGGATAGCGCCGATGATGCCCGCCAGCTGCATCGCGTCAATTTTCCCTCGCGTCAGCTGCTTATTCAGCAGCCCGGCCGCTTCGGTCATACCGAGTTCCAGCGAGGCCGGATTGATATCCTTCATTAATACCGGTACGCCTTTGCTGGCCGCCTGATAAGCGATGCCGCCGCCCATAATGCCCGCGCCCAATACGGCAGCCTGCTTCGGTAGCGCGCTATTCTGCGCCAGCTTTTTCGCTTTCGCCTTCAGCGCGCGATCGTTAAGGAACAGGCCGACCAGCGCACGCGCCTCGTCGGAACGGGCCAGCGGGACAAAAGCCTGCGTTTCCAGCAGCAAAGCTTCATCACGGCCCAGCGCAGCAGCGGCCTCAATCGTTTTTACCGCCGTCAGCGGAGCAGGGTAGTGTTTGCCCGCGGTTTGCAGCACCACGCCTTTGGCAGTAGTGAAGCTCATCATCGCCTCAATTTTACTGAGCTTCAGCGGTTGCAGCTTCGGCTCGCGACGTTCGCGCCACGGCTGTTTGCCGCTAATGGCCTCGCGCAGGATGGCGATGCCCGCATCGCGCAGCTTATCAGCCGCCACAACGGCATCCACCAGGCCCAGCGCCAGCGCTTTTTGCGCATCGACATCTTTTCCGGCGGCGATAATTTCCAGCGCGCTGTCGGCGCCCAGCAGACGCGGCAGGCGCACCGAGCCGCCAAAGCCGGGCATGATCCCCAGCTTCGTTTCCGGCAGGCCAATACGCGCGTCCGGCGTGGCGATACGGAAATCCGTTGCCAGGATACATTCACAGCCGCCGCCCAGCGCATAGCCCTGTACGGCCGACAAGGTCGGCACCGGCAGATCCTCAAGCCGATTAAAGATAGCGTTGGCGTAATGCAGCCATTGCGTCAGCTGTTCCTCCGGGGCGGCGAACAGCGATAAAAATTCGGTAATATCCGCGCCGACGATAAACGCCGGTTTGCGCGAACTGAGCAGAACCGCCTGCAGATCCGGCTGCCGCTCCAGCACGGCTATCGCCTCGCCCAGGCTGGCGACGGTTTGCGTATCCAGTTTGTTAACTGAACCGGGCGCATCAAAAACCAGTTCAGCAATACCATTTTCCAGCCAGTTCAGGGTCAGGGTGTCGCCTTGGTAAAGCATTCTTCTCTCCTGCTGCCGCGCTAAAGGGATCTGGTCATACCAGATGATCGAGAGTGTGGAGTTGATGTTAATTATTTGCAAACGAGAGTTTGCTTATTTGCAAACAAGATCACAGGCGCGGCAAAACGATCTCGCCGTGCTAAGATGCGCCTGATTACGTGATTAACGGAGGTAAAGTGATGGACTCGTTGAGCGCCCTTTATCATGAGCATCTGAAGACGCTACAGGCGCGCGCGCAGCAGGTGCTGGCCCGCTTTAAGCTGGATGCCATGCTGATCCATTCCGGCGAACTGCTGACGGTTTTTCTGGATGACCACGACTACCCTTTCAAAGTAAACCCGCAGTTTAAAGCCTGGCTGCCGGTGACCACCGTGCCCAACTGCTGGCTGTGGGTCGACGGCGTCAACAAGCCGAAGCTCTGGTTTTATTCGCCGGTGGATTACTGGCACAACGTCGAGCCGCTGCCGCAAAGCTTCTGGACGGACGGCATGGAGATTACGGCGCTGAAAAAAGCGGATGAAATCGGCCAGCTGTTGCCGACAAACCGTGAAAACGTTGCCTATATCGGCCCGGTGCCGCAGCGTGCCGCTCAGCTTGGCATCAACGCCGCCGCGATCAACCCAAAAGGGGTGATCGACTTTCTGCATTATCATCGCTCTTATAAAACCGATTACGAACTTTACTGCCTGCGCGAAGCGCAAAAGACGGCGGTGATCGGTCATCGCGCAGCGAAGGAAGCCTTTCTTTCCGGCATGAGCGAGTTCGATATTAATATTGCTTACCTCAGCGCTACCGGCCATCGCGATATCGACGTGCCTTACGGCAATATCGTCGCGCTGAACGAACATGCCGCCGTGCTGCACTACACTAAGCTTGATCAATTGCCGCCGGAACAGCCGCGCAGCTTTCTGCTGGATGCAGGCACGGAATATAACGGTTATGCAGCGGATCTGACGCGCAGCTACGCTTACGATCCCGCCAGCGACTATGCGACGCTTATTCAGGATATGAATGAAGAAGAGCTGGCGCTGATTGCCACGCTGAAGGCGGGCGTGCGCTATACCGACTACCATCAGCAGATGCATCAGCGGCTGGCGAAACTGCTGCTGAAACATCAGCTGGTCAAAGGGCTGAGCGAAGAGGCGATGGTGGCGGAAAACCTTACCGGGCCGTTTATGCCGCACGGCGTGGGTCATCCGCTTGGCCTACAGGTGCATGACGTCGCCGGTTTTATGCAGGATGACAGCTGCACCCATCTGGCCGCGCCGCAGCAGTATCCCTTTTTACGCTGCACGCGCATCCTTGAACCGCGCATGGTACTGACGATTGAACCCGGCATCTACTTTATCGAGTCGCTGCTCGCGCCATGGCGCGAAGGCAAATTCAGCCAGCACTTCGACTGGGCGCGCATTGAGGCGCTGAAGCCTTATGGCGGTATCCGAATCGAAGATAACGTGGTGATCCATGAACAGGGCGTGGAAAACATGACCCGGGATCTGAAGCTGGATTAATGGACGCCTGGGAGATCCCCGCTGAAACCTTCAGCTTCAGCGAGGAAATAAAAAAAAGCCGCTTTATCACGCTGCTGGCGCATACCGAAGGCGTGGAGGCGGCGCGCGCTTTTGTGCAGCAGGTGAAAGGCGAGCATCCTGCCGCCCGGCATCACTGCTGGGCCTGGGTAGCGGGCGCGCCTGACGATTCGCAGCAGCTGGGTTTCTCGGATGACGGCGAGCCTTCCGGCACGGCGGGCAAACCGATGCTGGCCCAGCTGATGGGCAGCGGCGTGGGCGAGATAACGGCGGTAGTGGTGCGCTATTACGGCGGCATACAGCTGGGCACCGGCGGGCTGGTTAAGGCCTACGGCGGCGGCGTGCAGCAGGCATTAAAATTGCTGCCTCGTGCGCGGAAGGTGCCCATGCTGACCTTTACGCTGGTTTGCGACTATGCGCAGCTGGCGGAAATAGAAAGGATGGTCGCCCGTTTTAACGGTCAGCTGCTGCACAGCGAGTTTTTACAGCGTGTCTCGCTGACGCTGGCGCTGCCCCATGCGCAGGTCGCAGGCTTCACGCGCAATCTCACCGATTTCAGCAGAGGGGCGCTCCATCTGGCCCCGACCGACTAACACCTTGTCAGGAAAGGAAAGGCTACATGCATTTTCGTGCCATCACCCGCATCGTGGGTTTACTGGTCATTTTGTTTTCGGGCACCATGATCGTGCCGGGCCTGGTGGCGCTAATCTACCGTGACGGCGCCGGACGAGCCTTTACGCAAACCTTCTTTATGGCGTTACTGATCGGCTCGCTGCTGTGGTGGCCGAACCGCAAGCAGAAAAGCGAGCTGAAGCCGCGAGAAGGCTTTTTGATCGTCGTGCTGTTCTGGACGGTGCTGGGCAGCGTCGGGGCGATGCCCTTTATCTTTGCCGAACATCCTAACCTGTCGTTAACCGACGCGTTCTTTGAATCTTTCTCCGGCCTGACCACCACGGGCGCCACGACGCTGGTGGGGCTGGATTCCCTGCCCAAAGCCATTCTGTTCTACCGGCAAATGCTGCAATGGCTGGGCGGGATGGGGATCATCGTGCTGGCAGTGGCTATCCTGCCTATACTGGGCGTCGGCGGGATGCAGCTTTACCGTGCGGAGATGCCAGGCCCGCTGAAAGATAACAAGATGCGGCCCAGAATTGCCGAAACGGCAAAAACGCTCTGGCTGATCTACGTGCTGTTAACCGTCATTTGCGCACTAGCGCTCTGGCTGGCCGGGATGCCGCTGTTTGACGCCATCGGCCACAGCTTTTCTACTATAGCTATCGGCGGCTTTTCCACACATGACGCCAGTATCGGCTATTTTCACAGCCCAACCATTAACAGCATTATTGCCATTTTCCTGCTGATTTCCGGCTGTAACTACGGCCTGCACTTCACGCTGCTCAGCGGACGTAATCTGCGTGTTTACTGGCGCGACCCGGAATTCCGTATGTTTATCGGGGTGCAGTTCACGCTGGTTATCATCTGCACGCTGGTGCTTTGGGCGCACAATGTCTATCAAAGCGGGCTGCAGACGCTGAACCAGGCGTTTTTCCAGGTGGTTTCCATGGCGACGACGGCAGGCTTCACTACCGACAGCATCGCCCGTTGGCCGCTCTTCTTACCGGTACTGCTGCTTTGCTCTGCTTTTATCGGCGGCTGTGCGGGATCGACCGGCGGCGGCCTGAAGGTGATCCGCATCCTGCTGCTGTTCAAACAAGGGTCGCGCGAACTGAAGCGGCTGGTGCATCCCAATGCCGTTTACACTATTAAGCTGGGGCAGCGGGCGCTGCCGGAAAGAATACTGGAAGCGGTATGGGGATTCTTCTCCGCCTACGCGCTGGTGTTCCTGCTGAGCATGCTGGCCATTATCGCCACGGGCGTGGACGATTTTTCAGCCTTTGCCGCCGTCGCCGCAACGCTGAACAATCTGGGGCCGGGCTTAGGGGTAGTAGCGGATAACTTCACTACTATGAATGATACGGCGAAATGGATTTTGATTCTGACAATGCTGTTTGGTCGTCTTGAAGTCTTCACGCTGTTGGTTCTGTTTACGCCAACCTTCTGGCGCGAATAACAAAAGTTGGATCTTATGAAAGCACTTATTCTTTATTCCAGCCGTGACGGGCAGACTCGTGAAATCGCGGCTTATATAGCTAACCAGCTCAAAGCGCATCAGGAATGCGATACGATCAATATCCTTCAGGCGGATAACATCGAATGGGCCAGGTACGACAGGGTACTTATCGGCGCTTCTATTCGCTATGGCCACTTCCATCCTAAGGTCGACAAGTTTGTTAAGCAGCATCTGAACGAGCTTACCAAAAGGCCTTCGGGATTCTTCTCGGTTAACCTGACCGCGCGCAAGCCGGAGAAGCGTACGCCGCAGACAAACGCCTACACGCGTAAGTTCCTGCTGAACTCGCCGTGGCAGCCAGACTGCTGCGCCGTGTTCGCGGGCGCGCTGCGCTATCCGCGTTACGGCTTCTTCGACCGCTTTATGATTCAGCTGATTATGCGGATGACCGGCGGCGAAACGGATGCCAGTAAAGAAGTGGAGTATACCGACTGGGAGCAGGTGACGCGTTTTGCCCATGAATTTGCCGCTTTATCAGGCAATGTGAAGTAAAAACGGACGCTTTGTTGAAAAATACGGCTGTCGTTCATTTATTTGTAATAAACGCTTGTCAGCCGTCAAGAACTCCCTATAATGCGCAACCACTGAGACGGCACAACGGCTTACAGGCCAGCGGCTCAGGAGGTTCAGGAAGCTGAATCGCCGGAGAAAACTTCTGAAAAAGAGGTTGACTCTGAAGGAGGAAAGCGTA
>NZ_JBGGPM010000011.1:0-61016 GCF_041320675.1 Erwinia sp. STN24
CGCATAGGCTTCCATCGAAGCGTTAATGTCGTCCGGATCGTTGTCCCATTGTGCAAAATTATTTGCATAAGCTGATGCGGTAGTGCTCTCTGCCGGTGCTGCAGGCGCTGTGGCCGGCGCGTCGTCCGCCAGGCTCACGGGGGCCGTGCTGGCGCTCTCTGCCGGCGCTGCAGGCGCTGCGGCCGGCGCGTCGTCCTCCAGGCTTACAGGGGCCGTGCTGGCGCTCTCTGCCGGCGCTGCAGGCGCTGCGCCCGGCGCGTCGTCCTCCAGGCTCACGGGGGCAGCGCTGGCGCTCTCTGCCGGCGCTGCAGGCGCTGCGGCCGGCGCTTCGTCCTCCAGGCTCACGGGGGCAGCGCTGGCGCTCTCTGCCGGCGTTGCAGGCGCTGCGGCCGGCGCGTCGTCCTCCAGGCTCACGGGGGCCGTGCTGGCGCTCTCTGCCGGCGTTGCAGGTGCTGCAGCCGGCGCGTCGTCTTCCAGGCTCACGGGGGCAGCGCTGGCGCTCTCTGCAGGGACTGCGGCCATTTCATCAGTAGCTTTTTTACGGGACTGATCTTGTAACTCTTGGTCTGCCATATTTTCCATCCTCGTTATGTTTTCAATTGCCGTTTCAACCTGCCAGTTAACGGCGTTCAGCCCTTCCTCAACGTGCAAATCGTTAAAATCGGTCAGTCCCACGCGCGGCTCGCGAAAGGTCGGGAGCACAACGTGGCCGCCGGTCAGTTCTGCGGCTTCATTCGCATAGTTCAGTCCGGCGTTCTCGTCTTTGTAGATGTCGTTATCCGCAAGGAAAAAATGCTGACTGTTGGGGTACTGTTCATTGAGGTGGCGGGCAACTTCTACCATGTTCCCCGCGTTTACGGTCATGACGACCGGGCGGCCTGTTGCTTCGCTGATGCTTTCTGCAGTGGCATAGCCTTCCGCGTAAAGAATGTTTTCCCCGTCGCGCAGCTGGCCGCCCGCAACGAAAAACGACCCCCATGCCTGGCCGTCTTTTTCCAGGTGTTTTGATCCGTCAGGCCAGATACGCTCCAGGGTGCGGAATTCACCGTCAGAGTTTTGCAGGGGGATGACGACATTGCCGTGCCGATCGGTTTTAACGCCATTCGCCGCATTAATCTGCTTGGTCTGATGATAAACTTCACCACCGGTTGCATCCGGCAGAGCGTTAAACGTCTCCATCAGTCGGCCAGCCGTCTTATCGAATTTATCCGCTCGTACCGTAGCCCGCTGTTCCCGTCGTGCAGCGGCATCAGCCCGCAGTATCGCCATTTGTTCGGGGTCAGGTGCGGTGCCCTTCGATACCCACTTCTGCATCTCGCCGCCGTTTTTGTAATCCCTGTACCACCCTGCAGGTCGGCCATCGAGAAATGCGGCATAGACGCCCTTTTTAGAGCCGGGCTTGCCGTCCTCGGTATCCACGTAATGCTTCTCGCCGTCGAATTCCACGGGGTCTTTCAAAATGGCGCCGCGCTCTTCAAGCCAGGCCGCAAACTCATTTTCAACGGCACTGATGTCCAGGGGCTTTTCCGCTTCAACTTTACTAGGATCGTAAATCCAGGGTTCAAGCCGGGTCAGGTTTGCACCTGGCTTGGCGTACCAGACTTTAGCCTCTCGATCGAGTTCCAGCGCGTTCTCGCCGTTACTCAGCTTGCCGGCTGCTTTAATGGCACGCATACGGTCTTCATAGGGAATGGCAAGTCGCGTCCGTTCGGTGGCGATTTCAGGTTTATCGTTATTGCTCATCGTTTACTCCTGACGGTAGGTAAGTTTCAGCGTTGATTACGGCGATACCACCAGGGACGGCCACGGATAAGTTTTCCCCGCAGCACCCTCAGCAGCTTCTGGTAAAGCACCTTCACCGTGTACCCGAAATAGCCGAGCACGGCATAAAACCCCACGATGAAAGTACAGAAATAGAGCGTGTCCATTGAAGGGAATGGAAACCACAGCAGATAAATAAACAACGACATGACGGGAATGATGCCCAACATCAGCGGCTTGGAGACGTTACGCCATTGATTCTTGCGCATAGGTGCCCTCTTTCAGCTTCAGGAAGTCCAGGTAGCCCGCAACTTCGATCATTTGTTCCTCATCAACAATGCCCTCCTGATAAAGACGGAAGGCATTCAGAATGAGTGAACGGTTCTGGGACAACAGCAGCTGATCGATGGTTTTGCCCCACTGCGTGTACGGTATGGCAAGAAGATGGCTGCGCAGCTGCGTGTCAAAAATCACGTACTCGCGCACGGCAACACGTTTTCCATCGGTAGATCGCAGCAGGCGCTGCACGATGATGTAACGCAGGACTTTCAGCGTGTCATAAGCGATGGATTCTCGGGCATCAAAAGGAAACATCAGCACCGCACGCTGGATAGCATCGCCACAGGTATCAACGTGCATCGTGCCCTTACAGAAGTGGCCGGTTTTACCTGCGATCAGCGCAGCCTCATAGGCGCGGATCTCCAGAAGCTCACCAATATCGATATTTTTCGGCGAGCGGCGCAGCGCTGAATAGGCAATAAAATCGGCATAAGTGGCAAAGTCACGCCCCAGCTCGGACTGAGCAGGTTCCGGGGCAATCCAGTCAGGCCCGCCCAGAATCAGCTCAATTGGATCTTCACCGGTGATAACCTTGCGATCAGGGAAGGTTTCACCGCTGTGCTGGTTTATGCTCGCCATAAGCGTTGATTTTCCCGAGCCCGTTTCACCACAGACGAAAGCCAGGCCGGATGCGGGAAAAAGTGAACGAAGCAACACGTCAGGCAGATCCATTGTATGAAGTTTGGGGATATGGTTTTTGAGCACGCGCAGAGTCAGTGACATAACGGCTTCCGCTTCATAAACTGTGGCCTGCGTGAAGTTGGCGCGAAAGCGCGCGCGCTCGTTACGCTCCAGACCCAGCGTGCCGGCAATGTCGCCGGTCAGCTGAAGGGACGTGTTGACAATCTTCGCCATTTTCAGGCTGGTCTTGACGTCCGGGTTAAACACCTGGTCTATCACGGACTCCAGCTCCAGCTTATCGACAGCATAAGTGGTCATCGGGATCTGCCGGCCGTAGCGCTCAATGAAAATACGTCCGCCGCCCTGCATCAGCACGTCTGATACGTCATTTTTTAACGTCCAGACCAGAAACCGCCTTAATGTGTCAGCGGTCAGGTGATTACCAAAATCAAAGGAAAGGTTGTTTTCCATGTTCATTTCCTTACTTGATGGTCGGTGACCAGTTGCGCTTGTTGACGTCAAACTCAGCCTGTTTCTTCATGCGTTTAACCTTGTCACCCAGCAGCAGACGGTTTTTGTCGCCGGTTACGGTTTGCTGCTGCTGTGAAATCACAGGCGCTTTAACCATGTCCTGCTGCAGCAGCGTTGAGTAGCGCAGCATCCCGGTGTAATCGCGGGTCAGGCGGTTAAAGTTAGACACAAAGATTTCATCTGCTTTAAGGCGGCCATCTTTCCAGCCGTCTTTGATGGCACGCTGCCAGATGTCACGCTGCTTGCTGTCCTTCGGCATGGCGGCCGGTTCAGGCAGCTCAATGCGGTTTGCCAGCAGTCCGGTCAGCAGGTAGCTCTTCCACGTCGGGGGATTACTCACAAAACGCGCCGGCACAACGATGTCATACGCGCGGTTCGCCGTCCGAATCTGTTCGTTGGTGATGTGCGCAACGTCCTTCGCTTCAACGATCACCGGCGGCAGATAGCCGTCCGGGCTGATGAGCGGCTGAAAGGAATACATGTAATCAAGATTACTGCGCTGTTTCTCAAGCGCGGCTCGCAGCTCCGTGGCACGTTCAGCTTTACCGCCGCGAAAGCCGATTGTGTGCGCTGCTTCGTTCAGCATTGAACTACCAATGTCAGAGGCGCTTTCCGGGTTAGAAGGAGGATCAAGATAGTAATTAATGTCTTTAGGTGCTTCCGTTTCATCTGCCAGAACGCTCTGAATCGGGCTTAGCGTCAGCATGACCAGAAACAGGGTTTTCATTTTCATTTGCGATTACCCCGCAAGAAGGATTTACGTTTTTCAGGCGTTAGGTAAATCAGCTGCAGCTCGCCGGCGCGCTGGATGACGTTGGCCCGGTAATCAGTCTGCTGACGGATCAGCGCAAGCAGTCCCTCAAAGGTGGCGCTGCCTACGTCAATATTCACAGGGAGAGGAAGTTTGACGCCCTGACTGGTAAAGCGAAGGCCGCGCTGTTTTGCCATCTGCGCCAGCAGTTCATAGGCATCGCCCTGCCAGTTAACGCGAATGTTCTGACTGTTGGCATTGATAACGGTGGGAATGCGGAAGGATGTGCGGTTGATAGCGCTGGCCTGGTAAAGTTCATTCTGGGCCAGCGTGATTTTAATGGCCTCTTCGCGAATCTGATCGTTAACCAGTTTTTCTGCGCTTTGCTGTTTTTCTTTAGCTGCATTTCCGGCACAGCCAGAAATAGCAATGACAGAAACGGCCACGAGGGCCGTTTTCAGATTGACTTTCATGTTGACTCCGTTTTTATCGCGGTTTGAATTGACCGTTAGTTCGGTTTTTCATTTCCATTTCATTTTTACTATCATTTCGCTCACGACGCAATCTCTCTTGCTCTGCGCGTGCATATTCTGCCTGCGCCGCCTGAGTGAACATGATGCCTGAAGCAACAGGGTGCTGATGATTTACAGCTGCATCTGCGATGCGTTTAATCCCAGCCTCTTTAAATTCCCCGCTGCCGTCAAAACGGATTTGATGAGCTTTTCCGGCAAGGGAAAGAGCCACGGCTAGATCGGTATCCCTGCTGTCGCAGCCGGCAGCACTTTCAGTAAGAATGATATGGCCGCGATCGGCCACCACGGGCAAGCCGTCACGATGGAATACAACGGTACCGTCTTTAAGCAGGCGGGGTTTAACGTTGTGCTTTTCTGACGCCATTACAGGAACGTCATCGCGATCGTGGCTGGTCACGCCGTTGTACATACGGTTAAAACCGATGTCAGCAACGAGCTTAGATTTATACGATTCTTTGCGGCGCGCTGAATAGGCAAAGCCGCGCATCTGGCTCAGTGCAGCCTTATCCCCTTTCAGCGCCTCCTGCTCAACCCATTCGCGATAGGTCAGTGCGCGATGGGCGGCCTTAAAGCCGTCACGCTTATCACGGTTTTCAAGACGCATAGCGGCAATGGCCTGCTGCTTTTTAAATTCAGCAAGGTTATAGGCAAGACGTCGCATATGCGGATCGGCAATACTTTGACGAATGTTGCTTTTAACTAGGCGGGTATGCGCATTGATCATGCGGAACTGTTCCGCCATGAACTCACGGTCAACCTGATAGCGGGGAAGATTACTGCGATAAGCTTTATAGCGACCCTTAAGTAGAAGACGTTGTTCGGCACGTTCGGCACGACGCTGGGCACGTTTGACGGCGTCACGACGATAGCCGCCAGGCTGATATGTAGTGCCATTCAATGCAACCGGCGCCGGGGCCAATGCAGAAGGAACGTATTTACCCAGACGTTCCTCAATATCTTTCAGCGTGTACTGCGCCTTATTAAGCACCAGACTGGCTTTAACAGCACTAACCTGCAGACCTGTCTGATGCGTTACGACAAAGCCCCGATGCTCAATCGAGCGTTGGAAGCGAAGACCAAGCTGATTAAAGGTGTTATGAACGTCCTGCCAGCTTTTAGCTTCGCGCAGGCCGCTGGATATGTGCAGCAGATTCTGACGGGAACCTTCCTGGTCTTTATCACCCACGATGAAGCGATAAAGCGTTTCAGTACCGTCTTTATTTTCCATCTTGTGAACGGCATCTTTGGAACGCCAGTTACCGCGCTCTTTTCGGCTATTAGGATTGCGGACAATTTGCTGACGATCGTTCACCACATACGCACCGGCTGTGTGTGACCAACCGTGTTTCATCTCAAGAACACGGCACGCCTGATGAAGCGTATCTTTAGTAAAGCTGGAAGATGCGGCCTTGTATGTTTCGGGGTGAACGCGGTTAACGGCAACGTGAACGTGCAGATTATCCGTGTCGCGATGGATGGCGGAAACATACTGATTATCCTGCATACCCATAGACCCCAGCGTAAACTTAACGCTGTCGAAAACGGCGTTGTCGTCCGGTTTTTCATGCTCCGGCCAGGACAGAACGTAGTGCATTACCGGGTCTTTGGCACGATGGTTCTGAAGTGACACAGCATTCATTTCAGCTGCGGCCCCTTCAAGAGAAAAGGTGTTGTACTGGCAGGTAACGTCACCAACTTTAACGCGGTTAACGCCGGGGGCCACTTCAACCGGTTCGGATGTGGCCGTTTCGCGGCGGGTAAGGTAATTATTAAGTCCGTCAAATGTACCAGGCGCGGCGGCAGAAACCGTCTCATTCGTTGGCTGAACGGTATCAGTCAATGAATCAGACGGCTTGTCTGTCATGTAGGAGATAAGCTGCTTAAAGCTTGACTCTTTATCTCGCCTTCCCTCAATGATCTTAGGAATCATTACCCTGTATTTCCTTGTGAACTAAAACTGCGGCTTTTCGTACTTCTTGCAGTATGTCTGCAAACTCTTTGCTGTACTGACCGTTGCTCTCATTAAAGAGGTGTTTTTGAAGAGCAGTTATCTTGATCAAAGCGGCTAGAGAATTGTAATGCCCCTTAGACTGAAGGCGCTTTCCTAGCCCAGATTTGATAAGATATTCACTAAGACTGTGCCCTGATTCCTGAGCCTTTTCGGTAAGTTGCGCCTTCACTTCGGCGGTGCATCTTATCTGAATTCGCTCATCTGTTTTTCGGGATTCGCTACGGCTCATTTTCCAGTGTCTCTTCAGGCAGTTCAGTTCAGGCAGCTTCAGCTGTGGGTGTCGGGTGAAACCTGACCAAGACGTTTTTGGATGGCCGCCGCGTGTCGGCGGTACTCCAAAAACACATCTTGTCCCGTATTTAAAACCTACAACCGAAGTATACCATTGAGCGTGCCTTCAGGCCAGTTGTGCGGTTTGAAAAGCCCGGCTGATGAGGCTATGATGACTTTTTTAAGTGGTGGAGTGAGAAATATGAGCCAGAAATCAGCAAAAACGTACAACAGTAGTGATGTGGAAAAGGTTAAAAATGTTCTGGCTCAGCTGCCGGATGTTACGCATGAACGCCAGCGTAAACAGGACGTACTGGAAAGCCTTAAGGCTGACATTATTCTGCTTACAACGGAAAAAGGCTACACGCTTGAGGAAGTGCTTGGTAAGCTCCACGCGGCAGGAATGGATGACGTGACTATCAGGGATCTGAAAGCACTGAATGAAGGTAAAAAGCCAAAAAAACAACGTACGCCTGGTCGAAGCAAAAGTAATGAAAATACGGCTCCCGTAAACGTTCAGGCCCAGTAAAGTTGCTCCCGCCGTTCGGCGGGCCGGGTATAGCTTATTGTCGTAGCCGAATGTTAACTATAGCGACGCTTTACACCTTAAAATTAACAGGGTAAAGAGTCGGGGAAAGGCCATAAAAAAGGGCGTCATTCGACGCCCTTCGGCTTATTTTACTCCATCGAGTATCCCATAAAGAACTCAAGCCAGAAGACAAAGAAACGCCACTCATCCCCCTTCATGCCTGGCACACAGCGCCGCTGCCCCTTTGCAAGATCCTCGGCAAGATGTACAATAGAAACTGACATAGACAAACCTCACATTTTGTTTTGTCAATCCGCCGGATTGTGTCCGCAATCCGGCACCCTTTTTAACCGATTTCAATGACGCTCCTCCACCTCCTTAATATCTGTGATTAAACAGTTATCGTCCGCAAAAGCCTGCCCTACCTTAAAGGCGGCATCATAAGCACTCTGGGCTTTAACGCAGGTTTCACATTCGATGTTTTCCCCTGAAATGTTGACGCTGGTAAAGCACACATAAAAGTTTTTTGCCGTATTTCGATACTGATTACGCCAGCCGTCAATCCGGCCAAGTACCTCTTCTGAGACAGCCGACCTGACTCGCTGAATTTCGTAGTCATCATTTATAATCAACCGCGTATCGTTAATCATCATGTCAATGACCACTGACTGATCCCTCTTGCAAAGCGAGGCAACCTTACTGCCTGATGCTTTCAGTTTTTCGGTAAGATGATTAACCAGTTCGTATGGCTCAACGCCAACGGCTTGTGCGCTGACAATATCAAGTTGTTCCGGGTAAAGGCTTGTCTGTCCCTCAAAGTGCTCGCAGATAAGTTCTGCGACGACCAGCGCATAAATGTCAGCAGGGTATTGGTTAGCCATGTATTTTTCTCCTTGCGCCAGCGACGGCGTTTAAGTGTATTTGTGTGCTGGAAACGTGAAACTATTATACGTCATATGACCTACTTTTATCAAGTTATTGTTACCTTTATCGCCCCGATCTAGGGGCGTTAAAATGTTAAAATTTGTCACCAGTCCCACATAAAAAGCTGATCTAACTGGTCACCGCAAGCCTCAAAATTTATCCACTGATAGCCACAGTCAGCTACCCGTTTCAGATTGAAAATGGTGCGTGTACTGATGCCCAGATTTGCAAGATCCGTTGCCCAGCTGCATCGCCGGTCGAGGCAAAAAATCCAGCCGTATTTAGTGCTGAGAATCCAGTGCTCTCCGCGTTCGGTGTCGTTGCTCCAGCACAGGTCTGCAATAATGTGCTGATCTTCCTGGCTCACATGCGCCGTGCTGATCGTCGCCGTTCGCGGACTTTCATAAATAGAAAGCGTAGGGAGAATGTCGGTTGCGGCTTTTGCTGTGTCTGTCATAGCGCCTCTCCATTCTGAAAGGTCATAGAGCGAAATGTCACGATATAACCGGAGGGTTTTACGGGTATGTGCCTGTAGCCGGTAAGCCTGCGCGCCTTCTGCTTATCGACATTAATCACGCTTGTCTTTACCCTTTGGCCGCTTTTACTGCACATGCACGATCGCGGCGTAATGTCAGCGCGCTCGCTTTTCCGTGCCGCCGGTGTTAACCGGCGGTCTTTTTTGGGTGCTTTTACGGTCTGCCCTGGAGCATCACAGTTGCGTAGCGTTGATACGCGGATTCTAGCCTGTGCCGGGAAGTTATCCGGTCTGGTGCGGCCTTTCAGGGTGACTTCATTCAGGTTATTCATTCGCTGCCTTTCTCTGTCAGTAGCTCTGATGGCATTAGAAGTTTTGCAGGGGAGGAATCCCCCCCTGCTTATCAATAATGTCTGACGTTGTTTTTCAGCATTCGCTGAAAATCAGTTATGAAGTTCCGCGCAAATGTAAAATCACTGTGGATCAGTTGGCCGTTTCTTTTGTTACGCCATTCAACCTTAATTGCATCTTTGGTATGAAAAGTAACGGTAATTTCATGTGCCACGCCCATCGGTTGAGCCAGCGCCATAATGGCGTTAACTTTCTTCTGATCGGCTTCGGGAAGGTTGTGTGTTTCGGTTAATTTCATTTCCATCATAATTTCAATCCTGCGTTAATCGGAACGCTGCCGCTGAACGAATCTATTTCCGTTTCAGTGAGATAATAATACGTCTTATGACCTACTTTTGCAAGCGCTCTTTTACCCTATTCTGATTTCAATTACGCCCGACACGTCCCGCGATAATCCATTTTTAAGGCGTGAAAGAGTGCGAACCCTTCCCAGAATAACTGTCAGTTCCTGCGCGCCGTACAGCAGCGTTCTGGCTTCGTCCAGCGCTTCAAAACGTACCTGACCGCCGATCCCCTGGCTGGCCGCCCATTTCGCCGCTGCCTTATCCAGCAGTTCCGGCAGGGGAATGCCTGCGCGTGGCCGGTACACAACGCGCGGAAAGCGGTCAAGCTCATCACGCCGTGAAAGGGTGTCGATAGTGATCAGTGCGCCCATTGATGGCCTCCTGTTGTCCGTCTGAATGGCGCCCCTCCCGGAGCGCCTGCCTGAATTAGTGGGTCAGTACCTTGCGCGGCGCACGGTGACGCCACAGCAGATAGCCGGTATCAGCGGAACAGATCAGGCTGAACGCGGTCACGGCGTGAATAAAGGTGAATGTGCCGTGACCGGCCTCAGAAGCACCCGCCAGAACACAGGCCGATATAAAGCCCACGGCGGAGGTACACAGGAACTGGAAGTTAACCAGCTCGGTTTGCTGCTCTTTCAGGGCACGGCGGGGAAGGACAAACGCGGACACCGCGAAGGCGGCCAGTACGATGTAGAAAACAGTGTTAGCTGTCATAAGGGTTACTCCTGCGCAAAGCGGTGCGCTGCCGACGACACAACGATGTGCTGTGTCGATGGGATAATATTACGTCACATGACCTACTTTATCAAGCTTTTATCGTTACTCTTTAGCAAAATAATAAAGTATCATTTTGACACTTTATCTTTCTTTATATTCTCCTTATGCCGCGTTGTATCTTACCCGCACATCTTTGCAGGTAGGGTACTCAGCAATAACGTCGAGGCCCGTCACGTTATGCGCTATGCCGTTCATCTGCATCACGCTTTCCACGGCTTCAAACAGCCGCGCGGGGTCAGCCAGGGGGAACCAGAGATCGGCATCTGTACCCTGTAATTTTTCAATGCTGCAAAAGTGGAACCCACGGCCAAACGTTAAATTGCAGACTAGGATAATTACCTCGGCGCGTGTGCTCTTTTTAGCTTCTGTCATGGTGGTGTCTTCCTGTCGGTGAAGTGCGGAAAACAGCGCCCCTGCGGGCGCTGTGAATATCACTCCCAGGCGCGGAAAATCTGTCCGGCCTCGCCGTGCTGATCTGCAAAGGCGCGCAGCTTCTCCCACTGCACAATCAGATGACTGCACAGGTCGGTTTTGTCCTGTGCGTGTGCCTTCCATGCCATGCGGTTCAGGGCCATACTGGTGAGGAAAATGCCAAAGGCTTCTGCGCTCATTTCCCCGCTGTAGCCGTTGCTGCTGACGCGCACCTGATAGGTGTCTTCGCTGTCCGGGCACATGAAGCCCCCGCCGCATGACAGCGTGTGATAGCGCCAGTAGCCGCCTTTATAGTCGTCGCAGTAATAGCCAGCGAGGCCGTAAACCTGCTGTTCTCCCAGCAGGTAGGCACCGCGCCCGAAAAGCTGGGGCAGAAAGTCCAGGCGCTTTTCGTCTTCAACTTCAGTGGCAGTGATGGCGGGAATATTCAGATCGTAAGACATAGGTTTTACTCCTGTACCGGTTGCGGGGTACTGCCGCCGGAGCAACACAGCGCTGCTCCGATGAAATTATTATACGTCTTATGACCTACTTTAATCAATCTTTTTCGCTGCTAAGATGCAAAAAAACCGCCCTTCCGGGCGGTGTTATTAGTGGGCCGGATCGGCCTCATATATCTGCTGCCAGATGTCGAGGCCGTACAGCTCGGCGGCGAGTGAAATGCCCACGGTGACGCCTTTCATTTCCTCCGCGCTGTACGCATAAAAGGCGATCTGCTGCTCGTCTTCCGGGCTTTTCGCCACCACGATTTTATGCGTCGGGCGTTTGTCGGTGCTGGCGTTGCTTTTGTCTTTGTAGATCATGGGATACTCCTGCGTTAACCGGAACGCTGCCGGTCAGGGTGTCTTGCCCTGACGCAGAAATAATACGTCATATGACCTACTATAGCAAGTCTTTTGACCGACTGCGCAGGAATAAAAAGGGGCGCTTTCGCGCCCCTTCTCCGGTCAGTCTTTGTCTTTATTTTTCTTGCGGAGCACCGCGATTAGGCCGGTAACAGCCGTGATGACGGCGGCAACGGAGTTGAGGATAGCGGGGAGGTGGGTGAGGATGTCAGCGGAGGTCATAGAGCACCTGTAAAGTTAGGAGGGTTACTGTCTCTTTGTGAGCCAGTGCGATCATTGTACGTCTTATGACCTACTTACACAACCCCCCAAGCGACCGTTTGTCGCTTATTTTTTCGCCCCGCCGCCGCACTCACCTCCTTCCTTTCCCTGTTAAATTTCGCCCGCCTGCGGGCGCTTACCGGACATACTGCCAGACGTGAGGCGGTATCTTGTCCCAGAGCTTGCCCGATGCTATTTCCGCACGCCGGTGATCGGCGGCTGACTCAAAGGCGACCCGCTCACTCTCGCTGACCTGGCTGCGGTCGCGCATCGACTCGTAAACCCGTTCCAGGGTGTCCGCGTTCCGGCACCGGCGGAAACGTCGCAGGTAAAAGTCTTTCTGTTCCATGTACGTTTTGCTGTCGCTCATATCCTGCCGCCTCCGACGATTTCAACCTGAGCGGGCGTGAAATGTATTTTATGCCCTTTGTGGATCACATTGTCCGGCGCGTCTATTTCATCAGTGACGAAGCTGACAGCCTGTTTTCGGGTGCCGCACTCGCGTTCTGTAAACCAGAGCACTTTAGCCGCGGGCTTCTCTATCGGGTGAACCATCTGGCCATTCATCCGGCAGCCGGTCGCCGGTTCGTCCATGCTGATCTTAATCGCGCCGGGTTCGCGGAAGAAATAACGGGTCTGAGCCGCGTCCGCTGAGGCGATGCAGGCTGACAGGGTGAAGATGATTAAAAGACTGCGTTTCATGATTTTCCTGCGGTATGTCTGGCACTGCCGCCGGGGCGGCAGTGCGGTGGATCAGATACGGTTAAATACAAACCCGCCCTCAAATCTCATGCCGTTGAGCATCAGATCGCGTCCGTATGCCTCAAAGTCGAAGTATTCACGCAGCTGCGGCGCAAGCCCTTCCAGCGCGCCGTTATTCTCCAGCAGGTCGCGCGCGTAGTCTTCGGCGCTGGCGGCCTCGCAGACGTAAGCCGCTTCAAAGTCTGAATAGCCGCCGTCACCGCCTGCACGATACCAGGCCATAAGCGGTGCCAGTGTTCCCTCTTCTTCAGCCTGGCGGAAGGCGTCAATAAAGTGCCAGGTAATGCCCGTTTCCGCATAAAACTGTGACGGGATACCCTCGGCCTCGATAATCATCAGCTCGGCGTCGGGGCTGACGCCGTGCAGACTTGTACACGCCGTTTTGAATCGGGCCTCGCTGTCATATCTGGCCGGGTTCATCCAGGTGCCAAACGGGTTGCCGTTGTTGTAATCGCGGAAGGTCGTGACCAGCACCGCCGGGATCGTGATTTGGTTAAGTTCCATGCTGTTGCTCCTGCGCAAAATCCGGTGCGCTGCCGGGGCTGACTTTGTGCCAGACCGTGAAACCATATTACGTCATATGACCTACTTAATCAACAACTTTAGCTACTATCTTTATGATTAATAATGAGTTTAAAGACCTTCCTCCCCCTGTTTAATCTGACTGCCGCCTGCGGCAGTCGCCTTTGACGTTGACGTTCAGCCATCAGACTGTAGCCGTCAGGCCCGAAACCGCCTGCGGGTTCGGTGGAGCTTGCTGCCCGTCAGGGCGGCTTAGCGGAGTCAGGCTCGACGACTGCCGCAGGCAGGAGCCGAAGGGGGCCAGGGGTCGGGGTTAAGAGGGTAAATCCGGAAAGCAGGTGCGGTTACAGGACGCGTAAAACGCGCTGTACCGCATTCTGAAGCGATGAACGAATAAATTTGACAGGGGTAAGGGAATTTTGAAACTGAGCGCCTGAGAGCGTGCTGAGGCGTTATTTCTCTACTTCTTACGCTTGCCTGATGTATTCGGCCTTCCCTGGCCGCCTGCCGTCTAATACATCTGTCCGGCCCGCACGGCTTGAGTCAGCCGGGCAGCGGCCCGGCGCTGTGCGGCAATGTCAGCTTGAATCTTCAGCCCGGTTTCGGTACGCACCACGCAGCATCCTTCCCATGCGGCCAGCGCAAAAAAGCGCTCTTTTGTTTCCTGGTCTGCCCCGTTCCCGGTCAGGGCTATCTGTGCGGCCACGTCGGACGGCGAAAGCGACTGCCGGAGCGTCTGCACCGCCAGGCCGAACGCATTGAGCATCACGCCGTAAAACTGTATGTATTCTTTGCGATATTCACCAATTCTGATGCCCTGCACCTCGGCCGCGCCCGTAAGTTGCAGCCAGCTGTCCCATATGGCGCCGATCTGGCCCTGGTCTAACCGCTCATCACCTGCGCTGATAAATCGCGCCGTGGCATCGCAAAGCGGTTTGAAGCTAACCAGGTGTTCGCTGCCGGCCGGCACGGTGTTATGTTCAAAATCCGTGATCGCGGCCAGCGCCGGGCTGTCGCCAATCATCGCCTTTACGGTGCGCGCGAGTTCGTCGCGGGTGTCGTAGGCCATGCTGATCGCCGCGCTGGGCTTTGTGGCGGTGTTGTTGATGTCAGAAAAAAACTGCTGACGCTGTTTTAAGCCGACGTTCTGAAACAGCATCAGGCCAATCTGATTGCCGACGTCCACGCTGCTACAGTACTGAATGATGGCGTTGCTGCGGTGCTGGCCGTCGAACAGCGCGATTACGGCATCCATTGGCAGCTCCGCCCGGCCTACGCCCCTGACGTCTGACTCAACAAATCTGATCGGGCTGTCACAGTTGCCAATCAGCGGCGGCAGAATATATGGCTGCCCGCTTTGCATCGCGTCGGTGAGATAGCGGCCGATTTTGCGCACGCGTGACGGGTTCAGCTCGCGCTGTGACCGGTCCAGGACATGGCCGCTGTTGTCCAGCACAAGGAGGCGGCGCAGCGCGCGGAACGGCACGCTGAGCAGCATGAAAGGCTGTGATCCCTGCGTGCCGAGGACGCACGGGACGCTAAAAACAAAATCATCTGTCATTGTCATGGGGTTGCTCACTGTGGCAGAAAGAGGCGGGCGGCGTCATACCGGCCCGGAAGAAGGCGGCGGGTCGTGCCCGCCGCCGGATTTTTACGCGCCTGTCAGGGCTGCCGGCTGGCGTTTGCGGCCGCTGAGGCGACGGCGGCCGCCGGTGCTTTCGCGTCCCTGCGTGCCGTGCATGTCGCGGATCTCATCCATTGAATGGCTTTTACGGTTGCCGAGGCTGCGGTGCTCTTCCGGGCGGAAGTACCAGCAGACTTTTTTAGCGGCATAGCGGCAGCCCATTGCCTTCAGCGCCTCTTTGTTCGCTTTGGTTTCGCCGCTGATCCAGATCCAGTTGCCAATGATTTCCAGCTCCAGACCTTCCAGCGCGCGCAGCTTCTCCAGCACGCCGCCGAACTTCGCCGCGTAGTCATACGCGCCTTCGGTGTGGCTGTAGCCTTCGTTAATGCGGTCAGCATTGCGGTTAAGCCACTCATAGGCGGCGTTGACCAGCTTCATCATATCGTTGCCGGCCGGGTTGCGATCTGGGTGATATTTCAGGCACAGCTTTTTGTAAGCGTCCTTGATGGCTTCAATGGTGATGCTGCCGGACAGGTTGAAAACGTTGAGTGCTTCCTGAAGGGTCATAATATTTACTCCTGCACCAGATGCGGGGTGCTGCCGCCGACTCAGCAACGTGCTGTGTCGATGAGGTAATATTACGTCATATGACCTACTTTAACAAGCCTTTTTCAGTCTTCATCCGTCACTTTTTTCGCGCTCGCGCATCTGCCTGGCGATGAGCTGCAGCGCCTCACGGTGGTTCCGGCTGATGTGTTCGATTTCCGTGTAGGGGTGCCGCCTGTAGTGCCTGAGCACGCCGCAGCGGCCGGAATAGAGGGTGAAATAAAACTCATAGCGCTCTACGTCGTCGATGGTGGCCGCGATCATGCAGCTGCGTGCGGAAAGCTGCTGGCGGTAGATTTCCCGGAAGCCGGGAAGTCGCTGCAGATGGAACAGGGTGAACGTGATGGCCCATTCCGTGCGGATCTGGGTGGTGATTTTCATGGCGGAACTCCTGCACCAGACGGGTGCTGCGTCCGGCCCGCAGGCCGGGAAGCGCGTCAGCGCTTCAGGATAAATAAATAATTTTTGCCAGTTTCACGCCGGCGTGAAGCCACAAAACAAAGGTCACGGCCAGAAAAGGCAGAAACCAGGCATTCCGGTAATTATCTCTGTCTTTCATTGCCATAAGGCTCAGCGCAGCTAAGCAGACGAACAGGGATACACACATCATTGACCAGGCCTGTTGGCTGTCAGCCAGTTCAGGTGCGTAAAACTGGATCAGCAGCTGCGCGGTGAGATTGAGCACGCTTACTATCATGACGCTGATTAAAATCATGTAATTTCCTTTCCCTGTCAGGTCTGGCGGGGCGCTTTGGCCCCGCAGGTTAGCAGCAATCAGTCTGCAACGAAAAAGCCAATATTAGACATTTCCAACATAACGGGATGCCCGTTGCTAACGTAAATTTTATCGCTTTCCGGATCGCTGACACTGGCAGGATCGCCGATAACGTCAAAGTCACACAGGCTTTCAAGAAAAACGCAGGCAGCGAACTGGCCCCGATCACGTAGCCATCTGGCCGTATCGTTAAATTGCTCGCGGCTCAATGGTTTATCCGCCGGTACGGGCAGCACGCGAAAGCCAAAGCCGCACTCATAAACGGCAAACGGCAGACCGCCTTTGAGAAACAGCACGTCGCGGTAGTCTGAGGGTTCAGGATCGGGGATTTCTTCACAGTTTTTCAGAACATCAAGGCCGGGAAAACAGGTGAAATAGCCGTGGGTAAGGATGTAGCGGGAAACGTCCTGGAACTGGTCGTGAGTCAGTGTGTTCATGGTCATTCTCCTGCGCTGAAAGGAGCGCTGCCTGGCGGCATCAGTGCCGCGTCTTGATGTTTTAATTATACGTCATATGACCTACTTTTCAAGCCTGTTTTACACTTTTTTATCTGCCCGCCTGACTGTTAAGCCGTTTTATCCCTGTTATCTTTGGCGCAGGCGCAGTTTAAAAATGGACACCATTATGAGCATTAAGCCAGTTAAACAGAACAGCAGCGGCATGATTTCATCTATAAATGACACAACCTCAGCGCCTCCAATAGTCATGACTTGCGCAGGCTCGGTGTACAGATATATGCCCCGTGCCAGAGCAAAAACGCCCGCAAGCCCGATAAAGTAGGGCATCAACAGGTTTATCAGACGAAAGAACGCGATGCTTGATCTCGCCGTTTCAACTGACCCGGTCACCACAAAGGCGATTACCACGCACAGCGCGCCGACGGCCAGGTTTAACCAGGCAGGCTGATCCGCTGGCGCGCAAAAAAAGTAAAACACTATGAGCCAAAACGCTATGATAAAAGTCCGCATCATTGTTCCCCTGTTAATTTTTCGTCGTAACCGGGCGGTTTGTCAGCGTCAGGGCGGGATGTTCCCCCAAAAGCAGCAACATGAAATTATACTCCGCAGGCCGCAGCGTGCCGCGTTTGCTTGCCTGTTCCTTTGATTTCCAGGCCGAAAGCGTATAGCCGTAGCGATCGGCAGCTTCCTGCAGCTTCAGGCCCATAGCTTTGCGAACCCGTTTAACTTCGGCGGCGTCCGGCTCTTCATGGATCAGCCTCTCAGCGATGCCGGCAGCGTCTCTTTCAGGGGTGTATCCCTTCAGCCGGTACAGCGGGTGCATGTCCGCCATGAGCATCAACAGGTTATATTCACCGGCGTTCGTAGGATTTTCGCCCGCCTCGCGGTGCTGATAGTTACGCAGGTTTACGCCGACCACCTTCGCCAGCTCGGTCTGATTCAGCCCCATGCGTTCGCGCAGCGCTTTCAGCTGCTCGCCGGTCGGTTCTTCAGTAATCAGCTCATACATTGTGGTCATCCCAGAAGCCGGAGTTCAGAAAAATTTTAACCTGCCGCGTGGCCGGATAAGGCTGCTCTCGCAGCCCCGCTTTGTCCGGCGCAGTGAACTGCGTCTGCTCAACCACTTTGTTAACGCGCGCGTTCCAGCGTGCGGCAACAGCCCGGTAAGAGCCATCGGCCTCACGGAATACCTCAAAGGTAAATTTCCGCTGGCCGCTTACGCCTTCGGTGTAGTAAATCGAATCAGGATGTTTCATCTGTGTTCCTTCGCTGTGCCTGGCCGGCGATTGCCGCTATGCGTACCACGTCGTCCAGGGATAGATTCTCAAGAGTCATATCGTACTCACCGCCGCTGTGGCTGGATTCTGTCACTGCAAACCGGACGCCTGCAGGCGGGCTGTACTCAAACAGCTTCCGGCAGCCGGAACGTGAATAAACCGGGATGCAGAAGCGCAGCAGCAGGTTTTTAAGCCAGCCGTGACGCTCTTTTTTAGCCGACATTCTGGCACGGTACTCACGGGCTTTATCAAGGGTGACGTCCAGCTGAGGCAGTAACCGGCGGCGGATGTCGCCAGCGATCGACGCAGGCGAACGATCGGGCGCCACGGTGATAAGTGCCTGGCCGGCATAGTCATAGTAATCCCGGTCAAGTCCGGCACTCAGCCGGTAGCGGCCCTGTGAAACCATGCAATTTACCCAGAGGTGACGTTCGGCGCGGCTGCGCAGCCTGGCGCAACGATCGTGAGACATGATTTGATGATAATACCAGTCTGTGCCCAGCTCGCTGGCAACAGCCCGGATTTGTGCGATATGCGCGGTGTTCAGTTCTTCAAATTGCATCATTAACTCCTTCGCCAATGTCAGGGGCGCTGCCTTAGTTGGTTTATAATACGTCACATGACCAACTATTACACGTTTTTATTTCTGTTTTTTCGTATCCCGACGGCTGCGGCTCACTATCCTGCCGTAGCCGGCTGAACCGCATATTTATTCCCGCTTGTGGTCTTCCGGTTATCCGAAACGGATGTCCCAAAATCTCTTTAATGTTGCTTCGCTCATGACATTAAAACAGTGCTCACGCCCTGCATCGCTGTAACAAAGAAGAGAATAAGAAGTTTCATGATCAGGCTCGACCTGAACTGCCGCAGGATTGTTATAGCGCCGGATAACCATCTGCTTTTGCGCGGGAATTTCCTCACGAAGCGGCATTACCGGAAAAGTTCCATCGGTGGTTATGACGTTATAGGCGGCAAACGCACGGTCATAGCCAACCATCGTTAGCAACAGCCCGGTAAAACCTCCCTGCATTACCGGTAGCTGTTCCTTTTTCTGGTAGATCCCGACATTCTGCATATCCTTAAGTTCGCCCTGGCCGCTGTAGTATTGTTGAAGCGTGGACGAAAATGAAGCGTTAGCCCGCTTCGCCTCCGGCACCAGATATAACTGCGAATAGGCATACATTGTCAGCAGAACAGCGATTACGGCACCAACTAAGGATTTCATTTAACTACCTTATCAATCGTCATCACCAAACATGTTGCCGGCATTACGGCGCGCCTCGGCGAGGTGTCGCGCTTCCTGCGTCGGCTCGCTTGCTGCCGGCGGACTGTCAGCGGCAGGTGAACTGCCCCCCTCTGCAGGGGGCATGGCCTGAGCAGCGTTCAGGCGTGAAAACACGTCGCGCATAATGGCATCATCCGGGCCGAATGCTTCAGGAATGGCGCTGCGGATCACGCGCTGAATGTCCGTAAACGTAGTGTTTTCGTCAAACAGCTCGGCAATCATGAACGGCAGCTTTTTGTTGGCCTGCATCATGGCCGCGCCGGTCAGCAGCATGGCCCGCATAATGCGGCCGCGCTCCTTCAGCATTCCCTCATTGATAAAGTTCAGCACCACTCTGTCGCCGGCCTTTTCATCCGGATACAGCAGCACGGTTTTTTTTACGGCCTTGCTGTCTTCCTCATTCATGCGTATCGCCCTGTTTCCATGCCAGCATCCCCAGCACCAGGGAAAGCTGCGGGTTTTCATCAACATGGAAGCGTTCTTTTGGTACGCCGGTGATTTCAAGCACCTTTGGTGCCACAACCGGCGCCGGGCCGCCTACGCACAGCACATGCGAATAGCCTGAGAAACGTTCAACGGATTCGGCCACGCGGTTGATCAGCGTTTTTTCAGAGATCCTGATGGCTTCCAGAACTGCGCTGCGAAGCGTTTCATCCGGGAAAAACTTTTCCATGAACGCTTTATTTTTATGGTTCAGGTAAACCTTCTGCGCCTGCCAGGTAGAGAGCTTCTTATTGGCGGCCATCTTCGCACAAATGCTGTCAGTGATGAGTGCGCCGCCCACGTCTGGCAGGCAGTGGGTTTTGGTGATCCCGGTAAATCTGGCCTGAACGTGTGAGTTATCGGTGGAGGTGCCGCCGACATCCACGATCAGCAGGCTCTGTTCCTCTTCCATATCAGAGAGCAGGTTAAAGCCGGCCGGGATACTTTCTGATACCACGGATACGCTGCGGATGGTAAACGACTCGCCCTCATCAAGGTTCACGGCACGCATGACGTTCCGCTTTTTCTTCTCGATTTTGTCCTTATTGCGTTTGTTGTCTGCCGTCAGGTATTCGGACAGCGGCAGCGTTACCACAATATCAACCGGCTGCGGCGGAATGCCGGACTGATGCAGCGCGTGATGAATAGCCAGAGCGTTTACGGTGCTGTACTGGTAAAAGCTTTCCGTGGTGCGGATGGCGTCAGCGCTGCGCTCGTCGAACGAATATTTTTCGCCGTCGATCTCATAGTTCGCCATTTTGTCATCTTCACTAAAGCTCATTGTCCATTCGCGTTTGAAGCTGGTTGGCGTGACGCTGGTTTTAATCTGGCCGTCTTCTCTCCAGGCCATTTTGATGTTGGTAGAGCCGTCGTCGATGCAGATAAGCATGGGTAAACCTCACATTTTAAAGAGTCCGTTTAATTCAACCTGAGCCTGTAAAGATGCTTTATATACTACATAAATCGCACCTACAGACCGCATAAGGAATAATACCAATATTTTTCAGGTGTGCAAGGGGTTATTGTGTATCTTAAAGAGGCTTTAATGATGCTTTATATCACACATATATAGCTTATAAGAATGATAAGAACCCGGCATAGCCGTCTGCACTGACACTATACGTGCGACATAAAGATGACATAAGAAGAACGTAAGGCGGAAATGGTTAGTCGGGACGGTCAATTTCCGGCACGCTGAAACGCACGCCAAACTGGCGCCCGACGTCAAGTGCAAACACGCGGGTATAGCGTTCGGTGGATTCCAGGCGGGCGTGTCCGGCATAAGCCTGAACCACTTTTAGCGGAACGGCACACTGGATGAGGTGCATACAGAAGCTGTGGCGAAAAGTATGAGACGTGATCGGGCTGATGCTAAAAGTTACCATGTCACGTTCTGCACGCGCCACGGCGGCATTGATCCAGTTACGCGGCGTGGTATCGCTTTTGAGCGGCCAGATAAGCTGCTGACGGGTAACACGGAACGTTGCCAGATATTCCCGCAGCTTGCGCACATACTGAGGATCGGTCAACGGAACGGCCCGCTTAACCGACTCATCCTTGCCCGGCCGGCCTTTGCCGCGCTGGCGCTGCTTCAGGGTCTTGAGCACCACAAACGGGCGGTTGCCATCGAGCATGAAGCTGGCGGGCGTCAGCGCAAGCGCCTCATTGATACGCGCGCCCGTATTCCAAAGGGTATCGATCAGCAGCTGCTGATGCAGGTCGGGCAGGTAACGCAGAAGAGTGGCAATTTCCGGCGCCAACAGGTAGCTCGGCACGTCAAGACCGGCCTGCAGCGCCATTGCACGTAGCGACAGTGCGTCTTCATAGCTGAAGTAGGCATAAGCCGGCACTGGCTCGGAACTGACGACGCTGTGTGAATTCTGGGAAATATTCAGGGGGTAGCTATTCAATTTTTCAAAATCCGGCACCGGTTTTTATAACCATTTAAATCAAATATCAACAGGGTGAATGAAATCCTGTTATATCAGTGAGTACGTTCTTTCAGCTTATCAACGAAATCCACCGCCTCTTTCAGCGGCACATCAAGCGACGGCCGCGAACCGCCCGGCTCGGTTTGCCGTATCTTACGGCGAAGCGTGGCCGGCAGCAGCTCGCCGTCAAGCTCGCCGCCGGTGCGCAGGGCGTGTAACACCTCTCCGGTTTTCATGCCCAGCATGTTCGCAAACAGATCCAGGGAAATGCGCATCGTGTCCTCTCTTACTACAGTAATCGGTAGGAAAAACCTGCTCTACCGGACTTATTATAAATCTGCTGGCCCGACTGTCCCTCATTTTCGGCATAGACCATCAGGCGGCGGCCCTTAGTCAGCGTGCTGAATTTACGCGCGCGATCGCTGTCGGTGTAGCGCACGGGCAGGCAGCTGCCCTTGTTTCCCTGTTCGCTTTCTACCTTGTACACGCGCACCTGTACCGCGTCTGCCCGTTCAGTTTCCGCACTGGCGCCCTGCAGAATACCCTGCAGCTGCGCCATCGTGCTCCCGTCCTGGGCGGCAAACTCCCGCTCTGACAGGTACTTGCCTGAAGGCGTGAGCCGGAATTCCTGCCAGTCGGTAATGCGATATATTTCGCCGGTGTTGGCACGTCCGGAGACATTGCAGAAGCGGCTGTAATCGCTGTCCTGTCCGGGCAGCATGGCGCAGCCGCTGAGCAGCATCAGCGGAAACAGGGTGCAGATCAGTTTTTTCATGGTGTCCTCATGTTCACTACAGTCAGTCAGGGATAACGCTGAAAGGCGCGTCAGTAGTTATCAGATCGAGCAGGCGCTGCCCGCTTATCAGCACAACGCGACCGTCGCTGCGAATGTGGCTGCGCGTGCCTTCCCGCGTTTTGCCGGTATGGCAGAAGAAGCCACGGCACTGGTGAGCATCGAGCAGCTGCTGAAAGTCACGCACATGGCCGATGGCAATATGGTCGCGATAGCGTTTTGCCTGGATGAACCAGACCTCATCGTTGATGATCACGCGCCCGTCAATGCCGCCGTCGCCGGTATAGCGAGCGTTGCGGATCACCTCGAAGCCACGGCGTTCAAAGGCTTCAAGCAGCAGCTCTTCAAAGGTAAACGGATCTATCTTGCGCAGGTAGCTGAACTTCTGGCCGAAATGCGGGATTTCCGTCAGCTTCTCCAGCACCCTGCGGGCCTGCGCCTGTCGTCTGGCGTGCCGCGAGCTGCGCCGGCGCCTTCCGGGCCAGTAAAGCAGCACAAGCCCGGCAAGCGCGAGCACAATAATAAGCAGGTAGCCGCTGCCTGCCGGCAGGTCAGTCATGATCACCCCCGTTCAGGATCTGCTGCAGCTGCGTCAGCACCTGCGCTTTGGTCATTTTCTTCAAGTCCGGCAGCATCGCCTTCAGGGTCAGCGTGGTCGTGGCGTATTCAACGGACTGCGGTACTGGCGCCGGCAGCCGGCCGGCCCGCTTCAGTTCCATGCGTTTATAGGTGGGAACGGACACGCCCAGAGCGTCAGCGGCTTGCTCCTGCGTAAATTCCATTCCGCGCCGCCACACTCGCAGCTCATAGGCCGTCATCGTGCTGAACTGCCTTCGCGCGCCAGCTCGTCAGTAAGCGCCTGCCGCGCTTCCGTCAGGCTGAGCACCCCGGTGCTCCGCAGGATGCTGCTGTCGTAAATTACCGGACGGAGCATGGCGTACTCTTCAACATCAACGCGGCCATCCCGAAGTGCATCGGTAACAAGCAGCCTGAGCATCCTGAGCCTGACGGGTGAAACATTCTCCGCCGCAATCAGCCCGTACCGCAGGGCTTCATAATTCAGCTCGCTGATTTCCCTGACCTCCTTACCCTGTGATCTGTCTTCTTCTTCCCTGGACGCCGCGAACTGCGAAATGTATTGCCGGTAATAGTGAAGAAAGGCAGCATCGTTCGCCCTGTCACGGGTCAGCACAGGCTGCGTCTCAGACCAGGCATCATACGTCTGTGCGTCACGGCCAGCCTGAATCTGTGCCTGACTGTGAAGCATCCAGGCACAGGTTGCCAGCGTGGAACGATCGACAGGCTTCTGCGCTTTTTCCTGCGCGATACTGTCCTCCGTCCAGAACCGGCACATTTCTGTAAATGAACTGAGCAGCATCGCATCAGGCAGATCGACCGGTCTTTCATTTGCCCCGGAAAGCGCCGGAAGCAGCAGCAGGGCCAGTGCCGACAATGGCGGAATTAAACGTGCCATAAATTACCTTATTCTGAAAGTATCATATTGATACTTTATGATACGCGCAAATGAATGCAAGAAGTATACGCTTCCTGCGTGAGGCCGGCCGCCTGGGCCGGGAGACTCGTTAATGATTTGCCGACTGCACCGGCGATCGGTACAGTCGCCTGTCACTCTTCGGGGGGTAAGCGGCGCAGCATCTCCGGCAGCAGAGCGGCGCCGGCGGTTATCATGGCGACGCAAGCCGCGATGCCGATATCCGGCGCGCCGTTCGCCCAGGTTGTGACGATAAGCGTCAGAACGGCACCGATCGCCATGCCCTTTTGGGCACGGTTTATCTGCCGGTAGAGCCGGCCTCTGAACGCATACATAAAGGCCATCGCCAGGGTCAGTCCTGAAACGTAAAACGCGCTGAAGGGTATGATAACCTCAACACCCTCATGCCCTCCCAACGTTAAAGGAACCGCGTTACGGATTTGCTCGGCCTCGGCAGCCTTGCTGAAAGCAGCGATTGATACGATATACGCAAAAATCCGGCTCAGATACAGATACAGGTGCTGGAGACGGAGCCGGCCGACAATAATACAAACGGCGAGCGCGGCGGCAGGTATCCACGCCCTGGCCGGATCGCAGATCAGCGTACCGGCGATAATGCATCCCATCGCACAGTTGTAGAGCCTGGCTGGCTGCTTTTCACGCCCGGCCGCCTCTGAAAAAACATTCCGCTCTTTCCTGCTAAACAGCCTCATTTAATTTTCCCTGAATAAAGCGTGTGGCCGGCGTGTGCCGCGTCCCTGTCATACTCAAACGGCACGGCAGTTTCGTTTATCTCATACTGGTCGGTATACGTCGCCAGCTGCCAGTAATAGCCGGTGAGCTGGCCGGCGACGGCGGTCAGCGTGGCGTTCATGTCCGGCGCGGCCTGGTCAATCGCGTTTTCTGCCCGTGCCAGGTTTTCACCTATCCACCGCCAGTAAAGCCCGGCGTCTTCGCCGTCTGTGCGCGGCAGCGGGTCAGTGCAGATCGCAGCGGCCAAAAACGGGGCGTTCCCGGCGATGTCCTGTCGCAGCCGCAGGCAGCGGACAGAGCAAAGCTCTGTCAAGTCCCGGCGTTCAACCGCGTCAGCCGGCAGCGCGGCCACGGTTGTGAGCAGCCCGGTGACGGCCCGAACGCGGTGAAGCGTAGCGCGGTAAACGTCCTCCGGGGATTCCGCCACGGGCCGAATCCGGTACGGCAGCTGACCATGCTGGGCAAGATAAAGATACAGATGGGTGATGGCCTGCGTTGAACTGACGCCCAGGTGCTCCAGCACCGCTTCCGCCTGGGCCTTCAGCTCATCGTCGAGCCGCACGGTAATAGATTTCATGGCGCCGTCCTCTCTGCTTCCGGGTGCAGCCAGGCGGAAACGAGCTGGCCGTCGGTCGCGTCCGCATCCAGCCGGCTTGCCTGATCCCACATCGATCGCACCATAATATTTTTGTCCTGTTCGCGCTGCGTCAAAACGTAGCGCGCATAAAGGCAGTCCTGCAGATCGTAACGCTTCTGAACGCTCAGCCGCTCGTCGGCCTTCAGATTCTTCAGGTTCTCATTGCACCGTGCGATGGCATCGGGCAGCCGGGGCGCGACGTCAGCCAGCCGGGTAACGCCCTGCAAGACCGGCGCCTGGCTGCCGGTGCCCGTAAGCGGCATCGGCCCGGACAACAACGTCGGGCCGTCCGGGACATCAACACCGTATGTCAACGTGGCGGATCGTATCATCGCCAGCGCGCCGGCAATCATCACGGCCAGCGTGACCATTTTTATCACCGTGGCGCGGCCGGGGGTAAGTTTTGGCATGTTGCTTCCTCGTGCTGCCGATCCGATCGCGCGCGACGGTCGGTTAAGGGACAGACCTGCAAAAAAGGGGCTGCGAAAATCCGGGTGCCGGCGTGCCTTAACCGCAGCCGACATTCACTGTCGCTTGCCTTCATGATTATTTTGCACTGCAAAATTGCAGTACAACCACACTGTAACCCGCCTGAGCCTGCACTGCAATATTGCAGTGCAAAAATTAAATACGAAGCGCGCCCCGTCCGGATTGCGGAAAAAACGCAATATGCGGAAAAACCAGATTTAACAGGGAGGGGAAAGCGGGGAAGCCGGCGGCCTTTACGGCGCCAGACGGGACGGCAGGCCGCGCCGGGCAAGGGCTGCGGGCAAAAGGCGGGCGAAAGAGGGCGATTGCGGAGAATTCCGGTAAACCGCAGCGGTGCCGAAAAGGGCGAGATACAGGGCGTTGCAGGTGAAATTATTGCGTCAGGAGACTGTTACAGGCGTAACTGACAGCAGGGTAATGATTGGGGATACCGGTGTCGCTTTACCGGCGCCGGCGCAGTTCTGCGTTGATGGCTTCCAGCTGGCGGGTATTGACAGCAATCCACTCACGGCTCGTCATGCCGCCGCGTGAGAAGATCCGTTCCCGCCATTCCGGGCTTTCCCATCTGGCGATGCGCTGCACGTTCTCGATGCCGAAATACGACAGCGGGAAAACCCGGAAGCAGCGATCCCACACCAGGAAGGCCACGGGCACAACGATGATGATCGCCAGGATAATGATTTCCATTAACTCCCCTCAAGCCCATATATGGGCTGTCTCTCAGACACTGTACGTTTTCATTCATCTTACCGCCAGCGGATCATCAGCGCCAGGCGGATACGCATTCTGCCGGAAAACCGCAACGGCATAAAAAAGCGGTCAGGCGGCACGGGAAAGGTGCCGGGATTAGTTCAGAAATGGGATAATTGCACGCGTGACGGTATGGCGGGGACGGAAAAAAACGCGCGGCGGCGCGTCACTGTTTCTTATAGACGCCCAGCAGGCAGGCCAGGCGAAAGATCGGGCGCATCAGCCAGTCTTTTTCATAGGCGGCTTCTGTCTCGCGCTCCATCTGGCGGCAGATATGCTTTCCCCATAACGGATCGTGGCGGCCTTCTTCTATTTCCCGGCGCACGGCCCGGTCACGGAATTTCATGGTCATCATGAAGGCGGCCAGCGTGAGGGCCAGCCAGGCCATAAGGCCAGCCGCAGCGGGAAAATCCACAAAGTTGGCGGCCGTCACCACGCCGAAGCCGGCCATCAGCAGCGACATAAAGAAGACGTTAAACACTGCGCGGAACGTGTAGTTAACGACGGTAAAGCCCAGGATTTTTCTTTCGGGCAGGGAGGTGCTAAACCCCATAACTATTCCCGCCCCCGGCGCCGGTATGACGGGTAGTTCAGCCGTTCAGCGCTCAGGGGCGGCACCTGCAGGTGCGCCTCGTCAACAACTCCAGGCGCCGCACCGGCGGGACGGTCGGCAATGGAGGCTATATAACGTCGGGCCAGCGCCTCTACATCCTCGCCTGAAGCCGGCCGCTCCACGGGGAATTTTTCATGACTTTTCATCGGCTTTTCCTTCATGTATGGGCCTGTCGTTTGCCCGCGCGTTCGGATTTTATGCATCTTACCCCTGTTTGCAGCCCTTATCCAGGCTGCTACGGGAAATACCGGTAAACCGCAGGGGCGGGAAAAACAGAGAGAAAAGGGGTGCGGCGGGGGTGATTGCGTCAGGGTACTGTTGCGGGCGTAACGGATAGCGGGCTAATGAACGGGCAGCCTGGGTGTCAGGCTGCGGAGGGGATTCAGGCGGACTTGCGCGCCGGCGTCAGCGCATGGCCGATCATATAGAGGCCCGCAATACAGAAGGCCGCAATGATGACGCCGGACGTCGCGCCGCCCAGGTCGTTCTGCTGCATCAACGCCGTAAACGCCTGCGTGCAGGTATCGATCAGTTTATTCAGTTCTGTCTGCATGGTTTTTATGCCTCTGATTAGGTCAGGTTAGAACGCATTCCGGCCCCGCATGGCGCGGGCGCGTCAGGGGATTGCGCTGTATGATTTATTGCGGCAGCTTATGGCGCTGCAGCGTGTCCCGGCAGCAGTCAAAGCCCCGGTAGCACAGTGCGGCCGCGATGAAGCAGAGCGTGGCAAACGCAAACGTCACGCCGGCCTGCACCGGATCTAGCCCCTTCAGGGTATAACCCCATACGCAGATAACCAGCCTGAAGGCGGCCTGAAACAGCATAAATGCGCCGAAAATGCCGAAGCCCCACAGCCCGCATACGGCCGCAGCCGTGCGCCTGTTCACGGCATACACCTCACCGCTCATCGGGTCACCGTTTTCCCTGTCTGATCTGTTCATCATAGTTTCCTTATTTCCGGCCGGAAGGGTGCGCCGCCGCCAGCTCGGCCGCGAACCGCTGCTCTGTCCGCTGGCGTATCAGTTTCTTTGTGGTGTTTTCCCAGCGACTGACCGTCTGCACGGTGCTCCAGTCCGGGTTATCGATCTTGTGCTGCACCATCTCCGGCGTGAAGGTGTCCAGCAGGATCAGAAACGCCTGCGGCGTGCTGGTATCGCCCTCACGCGCAAGCAGCTCAGACACGAAATGACGGGCTTCGCTGTCGTAAAAGTCCTCTCCGGGAAACAGATAATCGCCCAGCCTGCTTGAATAGCCCTGAAAATGTTTTTCCGATTCCATTTCGCCCCTCTGGCCTGTGAACGCTGAGCCTGATTACGTTTTACTCAGGCATCTTATCGCTGTCTTCAGCCCTTATCCAGGCTGCTGCGGTTAATCCCGCCTGATCACCGCGCCGTAAAAGTAGCGAGGTTCTGTTTAGTGCTGTATTATTGGCTGTACATTTTGCACAGCCATTAAACAATACAGTGGAGTTTACCATGTTCGGATCGATTGACCACACAAAAAGGGCCAAATCAGCTCAGCTGACCGTCCGCCTCGATGAACAGCTGAAGAGGCGCGCGGAGCTGAATCTTGAAGTGATGGGCATGACCGCCACGGAGGCCGTTGAGCAGCTTTACCGTTTCATCGCAGAGCACGGACGAATGCCGCTGCAGGCCAGGGTGGTGACGACAGAGATTAATCCGCTCGGCAGAATGGCGCACGCCGCGAAGCTGCTGACCGTTCCCGGCGCTGATGCGGACGCCGTGATGGCGGATATGGCTGAAGCGCAGCGCGCCGATTTTATGCAGAACGTCATGAACGTGCAGGGGGAAGAGGTTGCGCGCACCTTTGCCCGCTATTTCCTCAACTTTCTGATGATTCAGGGCGTCAGCTGCAGCAACCGTAATCTGTTTGAGGATGTTGTCACAGAGCGCGCACGGAAGCACGGCAAATGCGCCGCCGCCGTCAGCGCGATGCAGGACGCGCAGCGCATGGACGTTTCCTTTACCTTTCATAACGTCACGCTTGACGAGCTTCCGCTCTTTGCGGAGTCGCTGCCGGGTGAACTGATCGCTGAGTTCGGCTTTACGGCCGATGAAGCCACGACGGTGCTGAACCAGATCCGGCCCGCGCGTGACGGCCGGACACGTTACGGCTACGCGGCGTTAGTGGCCGGCGTCTGCGCCGGTGATGACGGCCCGCATACTTACACCTGGGACAGGGGGATTGCGCCATGAAAGCCAGCCATGCTGTGCGGGTTCGCGCCGCAAACGCCGGCTTTACGCCGGCCAGCGCCCGGCCGGGCGACTATGCCGCCCAGACCGCTCAGGCAACTGCCGTCCTGGAGAAACTGGCCGCACGCCTGCACACCGAGGGTGAGCGCATCCGGCCTGCGGTGCTGGCGGTTGCCGGCATGATGTATGAATGGTGGGAACAGGGGATAGCCGGCACGCAGGATCCGCACGAGGACGCTGACCGCGCCCGTTTACAGGCGATGGCGGCCGCGCTGAGAACGTCTTAACCGATCGCGTAACACTAATGAGGCAGTCAGGAGAAGACCATAAGGCGCTGCAGTCAGACCTGCTGCAGCCTGCGCGCGGCGCCGGCGGTGAGCGGGGCCACAACCGCATTTTTACGTATCAGCAGCCCGCCGGAACGTCAGGCGGCGGTTCTCGCGATCCCCGTATGGCAGAGCCTGGCGCTGCGTGATAACGTGGCGTGTTGCCGTCGCGATTGCATGGCTGTGCTCATTTTTATTAACCGCTTATACCGTCAGGCAGACGCGGTAATAACCGCTGTTAATTTATTACACTGGAGAGTTTTATGTTCAGTTTTATTTTTAATACCTGCGCAGCAATTTTCTTTTTCACTATAAGCCTGGGCGGTGCGCTCGGGATGTTTCTTTACGGCGATCAATTCCTGCCGATGCGTTATGCAACTACGGTGGGGTTGTGCGGAGTGTTGGGCCTGCTGTGCGCAGTGGTAGCGAAACAGGCTAAAGATGCATGGGATATCGAGCGGCGCAACCGGAACGCAGGTAAAAATTAAAGGATAAAAAAGCCGCCTGTCAGGCGGACTTTTTATGTCGAAGCATCTGCATTTACTATTTCCGGTAGTGGCGCATATCAGTGCGCACTGGATGATATTCTACTTCATCCAGTATTTTCAGCTTCTGTGAGGCGGAGTGAGAAGCGCTGTAGTTTATATAGGCTTTGATAAGCGCGTCTTCAGCTGTCTGCAGCTGGGGCGCCGTACACTGCTTCCTGCCGCTTTCGTTTAACGGATCGATAGTCAGTAGCGAGTCCGGGAAGGAATCGCATTGTGGAATAGTTAAAGGGGCTTCTTTTTTCATAGTCAAAATCCTAAACGTCTGGGTTATTCATGCCTTTTATGAAGGCTGCCGGCCACCATTTTGTTCAAGCTGAGCAAGGCGTTCTTCGATGCGTGCCATGCGCTCTTCCTGTGTCAGCGTGCTGGCTCCCTCATGCCGCTGCAGCCATGCGTCAATTGCACTATTTATCTCCTGATTCAGTGAGCGGCCATTCTGTTTAGCCAGCTTCGTCATCAGTTCTTTTTTATCCAGCGGCATTCTCAGATTGACCTGGGGATGCCGGTAAGCACGTTCTTTCATAACACACCTTCAACTTTAAAATCATGCCTGGACAAGGCGGAGCTGGCCTTTACCCGAAGCGGCGGGCTTAATAACTATCTCAATGTCGCATCCCAGATTATTAAGGCATTCCATAAGTTTACGTTCAGACAGATTGGTGATGTTGCCGCGCAAAAGGTTGGAAACCTTAGCCTGGCTTATTCCCATGCGCTTGCCTGCGTCGTTCTGGGTCAGCTCAAGGCGACGGACAATCCGGATAATCTCAACGGCCAGACCGCTTTTAACTTTCAGTTTTTCCGCGTCGGGAAGGCCAAGATCCGTGAATACGTTGCCGTCGCTGTATTCAACGGCCACGCCGTTAAAGGTTTTGCTTTTCATCCTGACCACTCATAGTTAATGCCTCTTCTGGTATAAACGCACAGCATACCACTTGTGGTATAAATCACAATCCTGAACAATAAAATAAATCGGCGTGCAGTAAAAGCAGGCTCGTGAGCCACGCAAGCTGATTAAAATAATAAAAAACAATCTGTTTTCCCTGTTATTTCTGCCCTCCAGAATCCTTTCCTCAGATTATATAACCCGGTTATTAAATTTATTAAGTCGTCAAAAACCCCAACAACTCTTGTGCCATGCGGCTTAATAAAAAATATTTTGTAAAAGTGCTTGCTTTTACAAAATATATTTGACACGAAGATCGATTTCGTATTATCATTAATACTATCAAAACAGCAAAATATTTGTTGTTAGGCATGAAAAGGTAAGGCTATTGGATAGAGACAACACCCGACGAAGATTTTACCCTGACATTTATAGTCAGTAGCGGCCCGGTGAAGTTATCAACATTCACCGGGCTTTTTTTATGCCCTGACCAGCTCGGCACATTAAGGAGGTTAAGTCGGCTGCTTTAAGTGAAATACATAAGTAAACGGTTCTTCCATTTTATTTAGAGGTAGTAGCAGTGAAGACAATGAATAAAGTGTTCGCTTTTAGTTTTTCAAAAAATACATTAACAAATAAGAGAGGTTTAAATGAAAATAAAGTTAGATTTAAAAAATGTCATGAAAAAGGCAACCGGCTATGCGTCAGTAAAATCCCGCCTCGCATTATCGGCCCTCCGTAGATTTATTACGGCATCGGGTAGGTGGTGCCTGTCTTATCTAAGGCAGGCGGCCGGAACGGCATTTGAAGGACTGCTGGGATACGTGCTTAACGGCACAGCCTTGCTCTCATTTCAGAGCCTGATTAGCGGGTTGATTTCGCCTCTGGGGCTTGCCCCGCTTGCGACTGAACTCACAGCAGCAATGCTGGCCGCAGTGGCTGTGTGGCAGGTTCGCAAGCTCTTAACGGGGCTTTTCAGTCTGTCAATGAAGTTAATCAGAAAGTTATTCAAGTAATACTTAAAGGGTGGTGAGTTGTCGCTCACGCCCTTATTAATATAACAACAGGCGACAATAAGATCAAATAAATTAGCCGTGGCCTGATATATTTGTGTGGTTTTAACCGCACTGGTTTTCCACGTCTGAAAATATACGAAAATATAATCCCTGCCACAAAATACGAAAATTTAATAAGCGGTTTTCCGGCAGGTATTGCATTCCGCGTGCCGCTAGTTCAGTCTTATGAACTCATTTTGAATCAAAAAGAGGTCATCATGGCTAAACTGCAGGTGCGAAACTTCCCGGATGAAATTTATGCCTACATCGAGCGGGCCGCCGCTGAAGGTGAGCGCTCCATTGAAGGTGAGCTGCGCCATACGCTTCGCCGGGTTTATACCCCTCAGCCTGCAGAAGCGCCGCAGCTGAGTCAGCTGGCGCAGTGGCAGCACGATACCGGCGCACGGCTGAGCTGGTTTATTGCCCAGCTGAAGCAGGACGGATACTTTAAGCGCGGGGAACCCGCCGATGCCATGCACGTTGCCCGGCTCGCGTGTGAATCGTCTCCGGCTTACCTGTTAAGGTGCCTGGATGGCGATGAGGCGTTGTCGTTCGATTTGGCTGACAGGCTGGCCCGCCGGTTTGACGGCAATGCCCACTGGCTTATGAGCGGCAATGGGCAGCCGTTTCCATGCCCTAACCTGGGGTCTCGCAACTGGAAGCACTTTTTCTCTGACGCCACGCCCGAAGATACGTTTCACCTGATCCGCCTGAGTATGCCGCGCACCTCGGGTACGCTGCTGTGCATCCGCCACTGCGCCACAGATAACAGCTACCGGGCGGGAGCCGTTCTGGAACAGTTTACACTCAGCACCGGCATGGGCAGCGGCGGCAGCGGCAATCTTTTTCGCTTTATGGAATACCTAAAGATGAACGGCCGTTCTGTTCGCACCGTCGGGCATGAGCTGAAACTGAGTGAAGATATTGAATACGGGAACCATCATCCCCTGTTTTATCTTCGACATACCCGGATCAGCGACTCTCAGTGGCTGTTCAACATGATGACGGGTGAGCGCCCCGGCTCCTGGCTGACGGACTTCAATTCCTACCTGAATAAGCTTGCAGCGGTGCCTTTTGAAGCATACGCGCCCGCGCCACAGGCGCAGGAGGCTGAACATGGATGAAATATGCCGCGATTATTACGAGTCTGCAGAAAATACGGCCATTAACCGCGCGCGGGCGTTGCAGGAACTTGCGAGACATCATTTCGACAGGGAGGAAGATATTGCGGAGTTTTACGAAGACGTGGGCGACAGTGATATTTATCGTGCCCAGGACGTGCTCCGATGGCTGGGATACTGATACCGGGCTTCAGGCAGGTTTACCCTGCCTGTTCCGGGCTAAAGGTCAATGCGTTGCGTATCGGCGGCCAGATGCTGAATCTCCAGTATCTGTTCGCCCGTCATTTTACGGCCATGATCGCCGCCGTCTTTGAACGTCAGATTGTCATCCCCATTCTAAAACGTTCCCCGGCACGCTTCCGGGCTAAAGGCTTCTACCTTGTTGTGCTGCACCAGTTTAACGTAAAGCACGCCGCAGAAGGGGCATGTCGTTGTGGAGTCCCAGCATGTCTCCTTTTCCGGTGCCAGCGTGCGGGTTTCCTCACCGCATTCCGGGCACTTAAAGGCCAGCAGATGGCAGTCGCCTGCCTGCAGCTGCGCGATGTATTCGCAGTAGCGCTCGCGTAGCGCTACAAGCCTGGCACCGGTGATTTTCGCGGTGGTTTCGCATGAAGGGGAATTACTTCTGATAGTATGTTGGTCTACCCTCTTTACCGAAAACTACTGACAGCCGGAGAAAATGATGAGTGAAAATTTTGTCGTGGTGAGCGCAGATACCGCGCATAAAGCCCCATTGATCGCCGGCTATCGCCACATACACGCAATGGCAAGCATGGAAGGTGAGCTGCTGACCATTGCGGCACTGCAGGACATTGACGGAACCACTGATGAGCATATGGACAGGCTCTGCAATATCGCAGGAGCATTCGTAGATGCAGGCTATGACAGAACGGAAAACATGAGCGAGAGCTGCGCGCGCCTTGCCTGGGACATTGAGCAGCTGGGATTGCATATAGATAACCCGGCGTGGACGGAATGGCTCAAAACGTTCCCGCACCAGAGAGCAGCGGGCCAGAAAACTTTTAAAAATGACATGGAGTAAGGCATTTATATGAAAATGAAATATTTGCCAAGCCTCGTACTAATCGCCATTGCGGGCGGCGTTACGTGGTGGCTGTCAAAATCGGCGGATAATGCAGTAACCTGGCCTTTGCAGTGTGTTCTGGCCGGGGTGGTGTTAGGGAACAGCGTCGGTTCCGGAAAGAAAAAATACTGGCCCGGCTATGCTGCAGGCTTTGTTATCGGCTTTGGCTGCGTGGCAGCATCCTAAGGGCTGATCGCCTTTCAGCGGGCGTGAATGCGCTTACCTGACTACAGCTACCGGTATATCCTTCCAGCTTGTCATGTATGACGGGCTGAGAAGGCGCCGCCTCATTGCAAAATCTGTCGATATGCCTTCCCCGGCAAAAAATATCCGGCTTTTCCCTTCCCTGTTAATTTTGTCGATTGTCTGCATCAGGCTGTCACTCCCCGCCCGCATCGCGTTATCGCTGAACAGATCGAGCTGGGCGTGCCGGTCGCGCAGATCGCACAGCATTACCCCGGCTTTGGCATAGCGTATGCCGTCCCGCCATATCCGGCTGAGTGCGCGCTGAGCAGCCTCCACAATGTCCCGGGTGTCCTGTGACGGCACAATGAGCGTTTCAGCGGCCTGATTACCGTACTGAATATCCCCGGTCGCATACGGGCTGGTACGCACGAATACGCTGACCACGCGCACATAGCGTTTTTCCTGCCGCAGCTTTTCGGCAGCCCGCACCGCATAGCCCGTGACTGCCTGCTGCATATCCTGCAGCTGCGTGACGCGCTCCCCAAAGCTGCGCGAGACAACCAGCTGTTGTTTTGGCTCCGCATCTTCTTCCAGACCGAAACAGATCTCGCCGCGCAGCTCGCGTATGGTGCGCTCCAGCACCACGCTGAACTGCCGCCGCGCAAGCCGGGTATCCATGCGACACAGATCAAGCACCGTCCTGACGCCCATAGCGTTTAGGGATTTCCCTATCCGGCGCCCGACGCCCCAGACTTCCTCTACCGGCAGGATGTGCATGAGCTTTTCCAGGCGGTGCCGCTCGGTCAGCGCCACAACGCCCCCGGTTGCGGGCCATGTTTTAGCCGCATGATTGCAGAGTTTCGCCAGGGTTTTCGTGGCCGCAACGCCAACGCCGCACGTCAGCGTGGTCTGCAGTTGAACTTCGTCACGCAGCTGCCGTCCGAACGCATCAAAAGTCATGGCCGTCTGCAGCCCCCGGACGTCGCAGAACAGCTCATCAATGCTGTAAATTTCGGTGCGGGGCGCCAGTGCTTCAACCACGGATGCAAACCGCGCAGACATCGAGGCATAAAGCGTGTAGTTCGACGAAAAGACCGCCACGTTGTTGCGCTCCAGCACCGGCCGCGCTTTGAAATACGGCTCGGCCATCTTCAGGCCCAGCGCCTTTGCCTCCCGGTTCCGGGCCACAATCGCGCCGTCGTTGTTGCTCAGGACGACAACCGGCCGGCCGGCAAGATCGGGCCTGAATGCCTGCTCGCACGCGCAGTACATGCCGTTGACGTCAATAAGGGCAAACATGGCCGTGTTTCCTTACCGAAAACGTGACCACGCCCCACAGCTGCAGGCTGTCGCCTTCAAAGTAAATGGGATGATAGGCAGGATTCAGGGGGGCAAGGTGTGGCCGGGGGGTCAGCCGGAGCTGCTTGACGGTAAACTCATTATCCACGCTGGCGATCACGATGCTGCCGTGCGTGGCCTCTTCAGCCCGGTCTACAACCAGAATATCACCGTCGTGAATGCGCGCATCCCGCATCGAGTCGCCCGACACGCGCAGAAAATAGGTCGCGCTGGGCCGCCTGACGCAGTAATCGTGAAGATTCAGGTCGTCGGCCTCATAGCCTGCGGCCGGACTTGGAAAGCCAGCCGGGATGTTTTCTGCGAAAAATATCGCTGTCTGTGTGCCTGCTAACGTGCTCGGCAGAATGGGTATGAGTGTCATTTTGCATCACTCTGTTTACTGGTTTTTTATCCAGTATATTTCACAGGGTGAAAAAGTGGCAATACAAACGGATCGGCAGAAGGCGGGAAACGGCAGGTCAGGGGGATATTAACCCGTAAAATCAGTACCTGCCGGACGTAAACTTTACAAATGGCCGCCAGCAGAATACCGCTGCCGGCAGCAGCAATTCAGAGGTTAAGCAGCATAGCAATCACGCCAGCTTCAGCGTGCAGCAGTACCGGCAGCAGCAGACCACCACTGCGCAGGCGGGCCAGACTCAGCAGCAGCGCCACGGCGAACAGCTCGATAAAGGTGATCAGGTGCTTATACTGGCCGTGCATCATCGAGAAGATAACGGCCAGCAGAACAGCCCCCACGTAACCTGTCCAGGGGTTGCGGGTGATAAAAATATTCAGCAGCACGCCTCTGAACACGATCTCTTCAGAAAGCGGCGCCAGCACGACAGCAGTAAACACAAAAGCACTCAGGGGAAGCGCAGGCAGGGACAGCATCATTTTGACCCAGGGTTCATTCGGTATGTGCATCACCTTCTCAGCCAGGAAACAGGAAAGATAGATAGCCAGCATTCCCAGCGCAAACAGTGCAGCCTGGCGCCCCTGAAAACGGCCAACTGGCAGCGGCTTCACCCAAAGGCAGTAAGGTATGGCGAGGATCAGCAGCGTAACGAGTCCCGTAAGGTGCTGGAAAAACTGCGAGTACAGGCCAAAATGAAGCGTTCCGCTCAGCTCATCACCGCGTGAAAGGGCATACATCCAGCACAGGTATATGAAAATGCTGACGACGATCAGCAGCGCTGTTTTGAAAATAAGACGAACATTTGAGGCCATAAACAGATTTATCTCCCTGTGGATTTATTTGTACTTGATTGCAAAGCGATACTAATGAAAACTCACAGGGTAAGGAAACAATTTCCTAAACTATTCACAAATTGATATTCAATGAGGTATGAAATGAAACGTGTATTTTTAATCGGCAGCTTACTGGCTGCGGCTTCTTTCAGCCCGTCTCTTTTAGCGGCTCAGTCTGCCCAGGATGCCAGCGTTGATGCACGCCTGCTGATCATTTCTACCCAGCTCGACAAGACTAATGCCTTGCTGGCAAAGATCGTTGGTGAAGCGCCTGATAATGCCGCTGCTGAAAAGCCTCGTATCGAGCCAGAACTGACTAAAAGATTAGATGCTTATAAAGAACGAATCATAAACACCTGTTCTGGCTTCAATGCAGACGCGCGCCGCTATCCGGAAGGAGAAACGATAGTGGTGAAGGGCAAAACCTATAAGTGTGTGACCAGCCCGCACTGGCAGGAGCAATAATCCCTACTCAATCCGTCTTAATAGCCCGCGTAACGCGGGTTTTTTTGTACCCGCGAATTCTTTTAAAACTCAAACGGTGGTATATTTTACGCTCAAACTGAAAACAAATCGGAGAATGAAATGGTTGACTTACCCCCTACCATTGAAGTGCCAACCTGCATGGTTGAAGCTGCCGAAAGGTATCAGATTCCGCTTCGTGCATTTATGGCGGTGCGTATCACAGAAGGCGGAAAGCTGGGAATGCAAAAGGTAAATAAAAACGGCACCATTGACTACGGGCCTTTTCAGATAAATACGGTCTGGGCAAAGCAGCTTGCCGCTGATTTCGGGATCACCCCTGACATGCTGACCAACGACTTTTGTACGGCAGCCTACGCCAGCGCCTACATCATCAAATTCAACATCCTTGAGGCTAAAGGTGATTTATGGCAGGGGATCGGCTTTTATCATTCTAAAACGCCGTCACTCAACCTGGCTTACCAGGGGAAAGTTTACATGAATTCTCTGAGGTTCTGATGTCAAACCGATCTAACCCTAACCATACATCCGATAACGATAGTTTGTATTTCTACGGCGGAATGCTGGTTATTCTGGCCCTGTTTTGGATAATCTCTAAAGAGTGGATAATTTACGGCATCTGTCGGCTGCTTTTTTTCCTCTACGACATTATCCCCTCACCCCTTCTTCCCGGTGATACAGAAGCCACAAAGACACTGCTTTACCAGGCTGCCATGCACCCTGACCGCGTAGGGATCATGGACTTCGTAGACGTGCTGAACATGACCGCCATCATTTTGCTGCCTCTGCTTCTTCTGTTGTGTGGGCTGTTTACCCGGATAATACTGCGCAGCCCTTTTTATCGCCTCACGCGCAGGATCACGGTAGATACCCTGCCCTGGGTGATGGTGAAGAACTCTCCCGGCATTGCGCACGTTTTGGCCCGCTTCGGCAAGTTTGACAAGCTGCTGCTTAATGAAGATCCGGAAGAGGCCAAAAGCGCCCGCTCACCGGTTGAGTTTTCCGAACAGCACAGCCTCATTGATGAAGATAAAAAGCGGCTACGTAAAAAAGCGGCTCACAAGGTGCTGATGGCGCAGATTAATCTGCCTGGTGAAGGTCAGCAGGTTCAGCTGGCTCCACATGAAAAAGCGCTGGCCGCCGCCTTCGTTTACGTGCGCTTCATGTCCGATCGTCCCTCAGCTAAAAGCCTGCTTGACCGTCTTAACCTGTCATGTCTGAAGACCAAAGACGGCTTTCCCGATTACAGCCTGGCGGAACAGGACTGGCAGCGCGTGTCGGAATGTCAGCCCTTCCGGGAATTCTGTCGGGGAAGAGGCAGCAGCCGCACGCTGCTGCACGCCCTGTTTGATGATGACCTTCAGCTGCCATCAGCACAGTTCCGCTGGCTCAAAGGCGTTGATCGCACGCTCTGGATGACGCTTTCAAGCGTTGGCCGTGGCAAGTTCTTCATCGAGGGCGCCGGCGTGATTGCCTGGAGCTTCTGCGAGAGCTATATCCGCACCCTGCCCCCGGAAGAAGCAGAATCGTATACCCCGACCGTGCGTTCTGCCGTGCTGGGGCTGGAACGCGAGCTGGCCCGGTTCGGGCGGGTTGTACGGCCTAAGCCTCAGCTGGCGACCGCTGAATCTGAAGCGCCTGAAGAAGCCCCGCCATTTCCCGTGGAATCAGACGGCGATGATGATACGCCCCCTGAACAGGCTTATGACTTCGGTTTCCCCCCCCCGACAAACAAGCCTGCCGGCAACGAACCGCCGCCGGCCGCGCCAAACCATTTAGAGCTTTAACCCGGAGAGAATGTACATGACTAAACTCAAATTCAGCACCGATCAGAAGGCGCTTTACATCGCCGGTAAGGGAAACTTTTCTGAAACCACCCAACATGCCTTTCCCCTGTCAGATTTTCATCTGAACCTGCGGGCTGTTCACGATGCTTCGCCCGGCCAGCAAAGCTATGTGCTTGAAGGGTCAACCTCACACGGCACGCCCGTGCGCATTGCCGGCTTTGATACCGAATTTGAAGCCGTTAAAACCCTTCACACGCTGCAGGCCAGGCTGCGCCGGCGCCGTATGCTTGATTCAGCCAGCCGGTTTGCCCGCGTGGTGTTCTGGCCCGCTGCCGGCGTTCTGTCGGTGCTGGCTCTGACGGTATCGCTGAACGGTGCGCTATCCAATCTCGCCGCCGCACCGTATATGGCAGCGCAGCCTGCCCTGCAGCAGCCGCCAGCACAGGCAGGTTTGCAGCCGCCGCAGGCCAGCAACAGTAATGCTACCGCGCAGCGGCCTGATGCCGATCCGCTTTCGGTGTATCTCAGTCAGATGCAGGGCCCGAAGCTGCTGGCCGCGAGCGATCTGGCCTCTTTGCAGGATGCCGTCAAAAACGGTCACTTCACCGTCAGCCTGTCGTCAGGCCATAAAAAGACGCTCTACGTCTTTTCCGATCCCCGCTGCCCTCACTGCCGCGATTTTGAACCCCGCCTGCAGCAGCTGAGTAAAACATTCAACGTGGAAATTTTCCCGGTCAGCGTGTTTGACGATCTCAAATCTCTGGTGCGCGCAGCGCCGGTACTGGATACGGACAGAGACAAACGCGCGGCACAGTGGAGCGAAACCATCCGGATGCCGCTCAGCACGCTCGATCAGAAAATGGATAATCCGACTGAAGAGCCTAAAACCAGTGGTGCCATGCTGGTTAACGCCAACAACACAGCGTTTGCGAAGTTCCAGTTTTACGGCACGCCAACCATCATTGCCGACGATGGCCGGCAGATACCTGTGGGTGTGGTTAACGATGATAACCTGCTCAGTCAGTTTGAAGCCGGCAAATAACGGAGTTGCTTATGCAGAACGAAGCCGTAGACAGATCGAGGGTGACGCGCGCGCAGCTGCGCACCTCGCTTTCCGAAAAGCTGCTTAACCCGGCGACGCTAATGCTGACGATGGCCGGCATGGCGGGTGCCGGTTATCTCTGGCCGGCAACGCTGCCGGTCAGCATGGTGGTAATACCAGGGCTGATGATTGGTTTTACCGATCGCAAGTACCGCGCCCCGCTCCGGATGCCGCAGGACTGTGGTTTGTATGATGAGACGCTGACACGCGAAACCAACGAGGAATCACGCTGGCTGTTCTTCCGAAATGTCTCACGCAAAATGGTTAGGGTGAAGGCAAAAGGAATTTTTTACCTGGGCTACGAACGTGGCCGGCTGTTCGGTCGCGAAGTCTGGCTGACGCTTTCAGACTGCCTGCGCCACATGGCTCTTTTTGGTACCACGGGCGCCGGTAAAACGGACACGTTTTACGGCTTCATCGTCAATGCCCTGTGCTGGAATCGCGGATACAGCATTTCCGACGGTAAGGCCGATAACAAGCTGGCCTTTGCCAACTGGTCGCTATGCCGCCGGTTTGGCCGCGAGGAAGATTTCTACGTGCTCAACCTGCTGACCGGCAGCGTTGACCGCTTTGAAAAAATGATCAGCAATGAAGGTGAACTGCCACAGTCAAACAACGTCAACCTGTTTGCGGTGGCGCCGCCGACGTTCATCATTCAGCTGATGGAATCCATGCTGCCAACTGTCGGAGGCGACGGCGCGCAGTGGCAGGACTCGGCAAAGGCCATGATGACGGCGCTGATTAATGCCCTGTGTTACAAGCGTGCGCGGGGCGAGCTTCAGCTGTCACAGCGCGTCATACAGCGCTATCTGCCGCTCACGGAAATGGCCGCGCTCTATCTGGAAGCAAAGGCCAATGGCTGGCATAAGGAAGGCTATGAAGCGCTGGAAACCTACCTGGCAAACGTGCCAGGCTTTCAGTTTCCGCTGGCCGGCAGCCCGGAACTATGGGATACGCAGGTTTATCAGCAGCATGGCTTCCTGAGCCGCCAGTTTATCAAAACGCTGTCCCTGTTTAACGAAACCTACGGCCACGTTTTTCCGGAAGACAGCGGCGACATCATCATGCGTGACGTTTTACACAACGACCGCATACTGGTTGTGCTCATTCCATCAACGGAGCTGTCGCGCGCAGAGGCTGCCACCCTCGGTAAGCTCTACATCACCATGCAGCGTATGACCATCAGCCAGGATCTGGGTTATCGTCTGGAAGGAGGGCAGAAAGATGTCATGCTGACGCACGCTGTTGATCATAAATTCCCCTACATGCTGGACTACGATGAAGTGGGGCAATATTTTGCCGACGGTATTGACACACTTTTTGCTCAAATGCGCGGCCTGGGCTATATGGGCGTGGCATCAAGTCAGGATTTGCCCGGCATGGCGCGCGGCGCTAACGGCCAGGAAAAGTCGATGTTGGCGAACACCCGGACTAAATACTTCATGTCGATCGAGGATGAGGAAACCTTCGAGATTCTGCGCAAGGCAGTGGGCCGTGATTATTTCTCTGAACTCTCCACGCTAACCCGGAAATCAGGCGATTTAAGCACCACCTACGAAGACGACGACCAGTATCAGATCCGTGAGAAAGACCGTGTAGACATCCGCGAAATGCGCACCATGAAAGAAGGTGAAGGGGTTATCTCCTTCCAGGACGCACTGGTGCGTAACGCGGCGTTCTACATCCCGGACAGCGACAAGCTCTCCAGCACGCTGGAAATGCGCATTAACCGGTTTGTGGAGGTGCTTGTTCCGAACGCCGGCAGCCTCAAGGAAATCTGGCCTGAGCTTCACGAAACGGATGAAGATCAGAATGATGATGAGCAGTGGTATAACCTGCCGCCGGTCAGCCTTAACAGCTACGATCGCCGGGTAAACGGGCTGCTTGAGAATATTGAGTGCTTCTATGAAACCCGCGTCAACAGCATGAATACGGCAGAGCTGTCCGTCTGCTTATTCGAAATTTTTGATGAGTGGCTGGATGATTCTGACGACACGCCGCTTTACCAGCTGCAGGACGATCCATTCCCGACTCTGTGAGCCTTTCAAAAAACGTTCTCAGCGCCACGCTGCGGGCCGATCACTTAGAGGGGCTATAATGCCCCTTTTTTACGGCGGTCGTTTCTCTGCGTGGCTGTGGTTGCGCCCTTCATGGTTTTTTAGCCCTTCCTTTCCCTGTTAAATTTTACTGACTTTCAGCCGATACTGGATTCTGAACTGCCGCAGGCAGCTGTGCTAAGTAATTACAACATCCTCATTGAGTTTTCCTGCCGCACCGTGGTGCGGTGGGGAAACACATCGAGGGCACAGGCTTACAAACGGCTTTGCCCGGCATTGCCGGGAGCTACCATAGCTCTTTAGGTTCTTTAGCTTTTTCTGGCCGTCGTGGCGCTTGCGCCGCTGAGAGGCCAGGCTATCCCCGTTATTCACCGTTTTTTGGTGCTGAATAGATTTTTATTTTTACTTTAGTAAAAAGAAAAAATCTTAGGTTTTAGAATGTTTTGCACATTCAGACAGGAATGGATTGCTAAGAAACCGCCTTTGAAGATTGCGAATTTATGTGGATAACCAAAATCGCCATGATGCGGCAACATAAATCGGGAGTTTTGAATCAGAAAAGTGCTCGGAAAAACCGGTGATCGGCGATGTTAAAGCCGGTATGCGGCTGCAGCTACGGATAGCGGCCAGCAGAAAAACCGCCGGCGGCGGTTGGTAAAGGAACGGTCAGAAAGTGCTCGTCAGTGAGGCGGCGAATGGCTTTCCTGATGCAGCGCAAGATCGAGCTGACGCAGGCGGTTGTAGCACAGCTTTTCAAACTCATCCGGCGGCATACTGTAGCGCTCGCTGTACGGCATCGAGCGGGCTAAATGGTCTGCGATCGCAGCCATGCGTTCATCAAACGGCTGTGGCCGCAGTTTGCGCTGCAGCTTGTTTTTAACCGCAGCTTCGCGGCGGGAAATGAGCGTCTTATGACGCATCTGCTCCAGCCAGCGCTTACGCGCAGCGCGCACGGTGATTTGCTCACCCGGTGCAACTAAACCTTCATACTCTGCATCGAGGCGCTCCTGGCGCTGCCGGCGCAGCTTCTCCACATCAATCCCGATTATTCTCCAGCCCAGGTCTGAAATTGCTACATGGGTAGGAAATCTTTTACGGTTGAATGAGTCCCATTTAATCACGTCGCCGTCTTCCACGGCTTCCAGAACGCCGAACTTCAGCAACTCTTTAATCAGCCGGCAGACGCGATATTGAGTCACCCGCTCAACGATATTGCCGTCTTCATCTTTCGTGCTCAGCTGTGTGGCCAACTGTGAGATATTCAGTGTAATGAGGCAGGTGGCCAAGTCGGTGCTGCTGACTAAAAGCGGGAAAATATGATTGATCAGCTGACGGCGGATCGCATAGAAGCCACGCTTACGGCCGACAGCTTCACGCAGCTGGCGGAACACGGGATGATTAGCCAGGCGGATGCGCAGCTCAGTCCGGCCGGTTTTACGGTCAGTGACGACAAGGCGGGAATAGGCATGGCCTATTTCACCAGGCAGTTTTTTAAATGATTCAGGCCGGAAGTAAACAGGTTCCGGGCACAGGCATTTCGTGGAATGCTCGCCGCGCCGGCGACGTGACACGATGATTTCCTGAGTCCCGTCAGTGTCCTGGACATGGAAATGCGGTTCAGACACATCTAATGCGTTAAGTGAACGCTCTTCATGGAAGGTGATCTGCTCTTCAAGTGAGAGCTGTGACCAGTGCAGTTTTGAGGTTGGTTTATTCTTAATCACCTGACCCGGCGCTTATTGGCGGGGTCAAGGGTTGCATAAATGTAAGCATGTGCTCTATAATCCTTCTCGAAAGGACGCATCAACCTGAAACCCCTGAATTCCTGCTCACTCCGCCAAGATTGAAGAAGGATTCGGGGGTTTTGCCTTTCTGGCTTTCGCCAGCACTTCAGACGCTATTCCGGGAACGTCTCACCCACTTAATTCTGTTAATAATACGTAATCTTGTGTAAACGCCGCATAACATACCATGCTGCTTTACATCGATCAATGGTTACACACTACCTTAACTATTCTTCTTGATCAAACGTCTTGTTCTCAAATGCACTATTTATCAGGATTTCCAGCACCTGTGTCTGTGACAGTTTCGACTTTTTAGCCAGTTCATTCAGACGCTCTTTCGTGCCTTTCAACAGGTATAGCCTCATATCGGCGTGCGTTTCTTTTCGCTGCAGACGCAGCTTGCGCGTCTTATCCCTGTTTATCTTACGTTCGTCTTCTAAGCTATGCTTGTTAGCGGTCATTATCGGCCCTAACCTTTTATTTAATAGCTTCCAACTATACAAAAAAAACCGCCTAAAAGCGGCGGTTTTTTCAGATTTACTTCATTTCTGTAGTGTTACTTAACTCAAATTTCCGACTGCTTTCATAATTAGTAGTCACGCTTCATCATCCAGCCCGCTGCGACCATCTGAGATTTGGTGGTTTCATACATACCGCTCGCCCTGTTCGCTGCGTATGTCTCTCTCATCTTACAGGCCATCTCAATGCCTCGGTAAGCTCGATCGCCATCGAGAACGGTAAGCCTCAGAGTTGGAATTGCTCTGTTCCGCAAATTAAGCTCTAACTGGTTGCCGAAGCGATCAAAACTTTCAACCATGTCCGTATCGAAATAGAGGCGCTCTTGTTTATTCGCGCCGATTTCGTACAGCGTGCCTATAGCGATAATGCCGGTGCTGAAGTCTATGCCGAAATAGCATTTCTGAGCACGGACAACCTGCTCATCTTCTTTTGCCGGCATGTAGTAGCCGTTCACCTTCATCGAATCTACCAGCTTCATCAGCTTTGAGCTGCGGTACTGCGCACGGACGTAAAGAATCAGAGCCACTTCAATCACTACCAGAATGCCGATCGTGCCGGCTGAATACCGCCCCACAGAGCTGCAGATGGCAAAAAACATGACTACAGCGAGAATAATACTCGCAGCGGTAGCCAGCCGATTGATCGCATAGCCAACATTTTTAGGCTTCGCTTTGTTCTTGGTGAGGTTCATCGCTAATTCACTCATTGATTACGCTCCTGAAACGCCATCTTTGGTTTTATCAACACCCGGTACAGAGTTCTGCTGCCTGCCGCCGCTTCTTCCCGGTGCTCCGCCTTTTGCTCCACGGCCAAATGCTGCAAAGAGATCATGAACATGGTTTTGCATATCACCCAACACTGAATCATTAACTTTCTGACCAATCCAGCTGATTACATAGTTAGGCATACGCGCCGGCAGTGCAAACACCCTTGCCACCATTCCGGTAGTCAGGCGCGCATAAACAAACAGTATACCTATCGCGGAAAACAGACCTGTCACAGAGTCAGCCTGTACCTGTTCCATTGCCTTAGCAAAGCCCATATTCAGTGCCGTACCCAGCGCCACAATTGCCAGGGAAGCAAAGATGAAGCCCATCACCATCAGCATAGGGCGCAGCATAACGTCTATCAAAAATACGTAGCCATAGGTGCTTCTTTCTTCATTACTCTGGCCGACGTTAATGTGCGTAGCCGCCCATAATGTTGCTGCCACAACACCTGTCATAAACGTAACCAGCCAGTCAGCCATTGCCACGAACCAGTATATAAAGGGAACAAATGGCAGCCAGATAGAAAGGGTAAGCCCAATTCCAAACAGAGACAGCAGAACCAGGTAAACGATCGGCGAAATTGATTTAATGACGCCTTTAACCGCGTCTTTTCCGGCAGTGAAGAAATTTGCGACATTCGCCGCCCAGCCAGCCCCGTTATTACCTTCAGCCACGCTCATAGCAACATTGATAGTTGTCCATGATGCCAGACCGACTTCAGCTGTAACCATCGTATAGTCGCCAATGGCCTTCATTTTTAGCAGCGGATTAGTAACATCGCTGTATCCGTCGCCGGTGCCGTAATTATTCGTCGCGAACCATGCTGTTTTGTTGAAGTTAAAGATTTTAGTTAGCAGAGAATCGCTGTCGCCGCTGTTAGCCGCTGCCTGCAATCCCTTCTGGTCGATATTCTGCGCCAGCGCATCAGAGGCAGTGCCCAGCGGAGCTGTATACGTGCTGTTCTTCAGCTGAGAATGATAGGCCTGGAAAAGCCCTTTGTAATAATCAGTTGAACCTAATTCTCCGTCATTGCTCATGCCGGTTACTGCTGGCTTCAGTGCCGCAACATCCTTCATTTCGGTGTTTGCGGTAGCCATCGTATGATAGTAGTTTCCTAAATACAGCCACCCTTTGTCTTTAATGTCCTGGCGCAGCTGCTGCAGCATTTGGTTGTCGCCAGATGCGTCACTGGCAGACTTCTGTACGGCCTGCTGATATTCACGCGCCGCAACCTGAATAGCTGACTCGACATCAGGCAGTTCACCATCACCTGTGCGCATTTTCGACATGTACGCATTGTTGAACTGGTCTGCAGCTGTTTTCATTTCGCTCATCAGCTGATCGGTAGCTGCTTCCTGAGCCGCATACACTGAATCGGCATAGCCGGTAGTGAAATATGATGACCAGCCTGAAGGCTTCTGAGGCAATGAAACAGTTCCGCAGACTGCTGAGCCATTATTGATTGAAATTGCATACGTGCTCTTGTTCGTCTCATATTTCATCTGTGAGGCAGATTCATACTGCTGACCGGATGCCTGCATTTGAGCAACGCCCTGGTTAACGCCTAATGCGCACAGGTTCATTTCAAACATGGTTTTAGCAACTGACGCCATTTCAGGCATTACAGGCGTGATATAAAGAGCGTTCCCGTTGGCAAGCTCGTCTGCTGTTCTGTCTGCAATAATGTTTGCAGATCCCACGCCTATGATTGAGCCAGCCCAGAGAAAAACAAGCTGTGCCACAGACCAGCCTACAGCCGTTGGCACAAGCATAAGCCAACCAAACGTAGTTTTAATAAGCCTGTACGCACCATTAGGATCATTATCAATGAAAGATCCCAGCTGACCTGTTTGATGGGCTTTTTTCATCCCTATAATCGCCAGATAGACCAGTGCCAGAATAGCTATGACTTCATTCAGAGAGAAAAACACGTTATTCAGCAGGCCGTCTCCCGACGGAGAAAACGGGTTATTTACTACTTCACCAAATACCGTATGAAGCATCTGCCGCGATAAGTCGTTGGTTCTTTTGGCCGCTTCCTGAATTGCTTCAACCGACATATCCGCGCGCGCCGGCAATGAAACGGCCGCCATCATCGCACCGGCTGCAGCTGACTTTAAAAGTTTCATAATTCACTCCGGCGCTGGCCTGCCTGATTAAAATTGAAAATGCATTTCTGGCCGCCTGACTCGATGAAGTCACCGTATGTACCGTTTTCAGCAACGGAGTTGCACCGGTTACGTATACGCCAGGCGTTAAACTCGTAGCGCTGTGCGTTCACGAATGAGAAAGCGCCAGCAGCGAGCATAAGGATTATGGTCAGGAAAACGTGAAGCACGCCTGAGTGCAAATTTCCGGTAAGCAGTAATCGTGCAAGGCCGGACATCAGGAACAGAACAACCACAACGCTGATCCCCATGCAAACCAGCCAGTAGCGTTTGCGTTTCAGCGCAAGGCTTAGCAATGCTTCTTCATCCATCTTGCTGCGCGCAATAACGACGCTGTAAGGTTCATCAACTTCCTTTCCTCGTTCATTTTCGCCCTTCAGTTTTTGGGTCTGCGATTTCAGAAAGGAAACTCGTTCGCTTAACAGGCTCGCACTCTGTTTTACTGACTTGAATATGTACAGAACATCACTTACGCCCGTGATCAGGAAGAATGCCTTTTTTATTCTTCCCTGCTTTTTCTCCCCGTCTTGACTGGTATTTTCTTTGTTCATCATTTTCTTGATACCCCCGCATTCACATTCTGCAATTGCTGAGCAAGCATCGGCTTATAAGCGTTGTAGGCTTCATTCGACAGGATTTGCCCCAGAAGAATATTTGTCTTCTCCAGCTGCTCTTTCACACCCAGCTGTAGATGATTGTTGAGGTTTGTACTCATGATCTGCTCGCGCTGCAGATCGATTTCGTTTTTATTGTTAAGCGTCGCCAGGTAAGCCGGGTTGCTGTAACGGCGCTCTACGTCGAACCTTTCAAACTCTGACGCTGACATACGATTCAGGCGCTTGGCTTCGCTCGATGCAAAGCTCTGGAAAAAGCTCTCCACTTCAGGCGCTTTCCGCGCATCAGCGAGCGCCGCATCCGTTGCAGGATTTGGTTTCGAGTTAGCAATCATTTCCAGCTGGGGCTGAGCGGCGGCATCAGCCATCGCCTGATACTGCTGAATCATGCCCAGATAGACGCGCCCTGCTGCTCCTTTAACTTCGCCCCTGCTGAGCTGCCGGCCAGCACTGCGGAGCGCCGTATTTTTGGTATACCGCAATGCAGCATCCGATTGCTTCTCTGTAAACGTACCGTCTGGCGCCTTGCCTTCCTCACCGGCGCCATACAAAACGGATGAAAGTGACGTATCTGCTTTAGGCATGTCTGATACGGCCGGGCAGAAGGTTGTTCCGCCGAAGGCCGCATAATCCGCCGTGTCACAATACTGGCTGTGAACGTCTGCCGTTGTTGAGGCATCAATATCAGTCGCTCGTGCCGGCACCTCAAAGATGGCTTTAACATCTTTTGAGGTACTGGCGCTGCCGAGCGTTCGTTGGCCGCCGGCAGCGGCAGCGGCAGCGCCAGCCGTTCCGCCAGAAACGGATTGCGCGCAGATGTCGTCGGCCACACGATACCTGTCCTGCGCCTTCAGCAAGCGGTCATTGCGGCTCTGCTCAATATCAAACTGCTGCTGAGTCTGTGCAACCTGCTGGATCAGCGCAGCCTGTCTGTCTCCCTGCTGATTAACGGCAGTACCGATATTGATGAGCGTGGTTTCAATCTGGCCCAGCAGGCCATTTGCCGTACCCAGCGCACCGTTAGCTGTACTCAGTGCCGGCATCACCTGCGAAGATATGGGAATGCTGCTGTTTACGTTTACCGTGTATGCAAATGCAGGCATTACGCCTGCATTGATAACCGATAGTGCAACCAGAGTCTTACAGAGTTTCAGCTTTGATTTCATAACTCCCCTCTTTTTGCCTTTGATACAAGGTGCTTTGCAAGCTGGATAGCCATTGTTTCCGCCATGCTATCGTCCTCTGCATCACCACCCTGTTCATTTATCATGTCATCTATCTTACCTCGCGCAGTTCCCAGCGGAAACTCTTTTGCAAGTATATTTCTGCTTCTTTTACCACCCAATTCTCTATACATATGCGTTCTTAAAACTCTGTCTTTTGCAGATGAGTTTAATGCCCACAATTGTTTAATACCGACTGTATTTTTAAGAATGTGACAGACAAGGCCGTGCCTTGTTTTGAATATACCCAAAAATGCTGTTCCGCTACCGTCAGGGAAGGCACCTTGTGGCATGTTTCGGAAGCGCCTGATAACGTCATCTGGGATGTCTATCTGCAGATCCCGAAGGTGCTTAACGTCACCCTGTGACAGTCGCATAATGAAAACGCTGTTCATGGTTTTCAGAACGCTGGAAGGCATGTGCTCAAGGAACTGAGAAGAGAAGGCAGTTCTGACGTTGAATTTCCTGTCTTCAAGATCAGCGGTGTTCAGTGCATCCTGGATAAAGCTAATGCCCGCAAAGTTATGGCACTCGTCGTAAAACGTGTGTTTAACCTCTTCTGCCAGCTCGTTAATGCGAGACTGATGGTATGACACATATTGCTTCGGCAGCTGGCTGAGGAAGGTTTCGGCCGATTGTGGCAGGTAGTAATTGCGCACTGCCATCTGACGTGCAAAGAGGTACATGATCCCGGACTTGAGTTTTCCAGAGGGAGTCTTGTTGTCGCCTAATACATTCTGCATATCCAGAATCGCCACACGGGTTTCTGAACTGAAATCATAAACCGTCGGGCTGCTGAATATCGCATAGCGTTTGCTCGCAGACTGAAATGAACGCTGGATATACTCAACGACAGGTTCGCCTGCCGGCAGTTTTACCTTTTCATATTTATCCGCCCATTCCTTGCGGGTAAGTACGGCAATGAACGTTGCCAGGGTAGGTACGGCATAGCGCTGTGCTACCGTCGCTTCGTAGTGCCGGTTTTTGGCAAACAGTAAATCGACGATTTCCCACCATTTGGCACCGATAAACCATTTTTCGCCCAGCTCGTCTTTTAGCCCGGTTTCTTCAAGCGCCTGGTTAACTATGGCGATACGGTTCGAAAATTTATTAGCGTGTTCATGCTCAAGCTCGGTGTAAACCTGATCAATCAGGTCGGTAATTATCTGTTCGACGTCGTTTGCATTAGGAGGCAGGCCGGTCTGGGGGTCAACACACATCGCCTGCAACATCTGGATAAGAAAGATGCGCTCAAACTGAGTTGGGTAACGGGAACCCAGCTGCGTATCGAAAATGTTAATGCAGTGGTTTGAATCATTGTTAAGCGTGATAGCAGCGATGTAATGACGCTGATGTTCTGGCAGTTCATCAATGAGAAGATCGGCGATACCCTTTGCGCTGTATCCTTTGTCGATAATGGTCAGGAACGGCAGTTTACCGTTTGTTCTGAAAATGGTGCTGAGATTCATACGGTTTGCGAGGACGGATTTACCGGAGCCCGGCACGCCGGTGTAAACGTCAGTTGCCTTTTCCTGCAGGGCACTGGCGATTTCATACGGAAACAGTTTGCCATCTTCTGTGATAAAACAAAGGTTACTGTTCCTGCTCCACGGACTAGCCGGCCGCTCCAGGGGAAGCATGTGCAGCCCTTCGCTGAGGGGGGGATAGTGCAGCGTGCCGGGTGTAGCCATTGAAAGCCCAGGCACCGAATTAATAAGGGCGCTGGTAGGATTACCATACGTTGTGCTGACATGGCTGACGCCCCAGCTTTCGATCGTCTTCTTGAGTGTTTCTCTGTTCCGTCTTGCTTCCTGAATCGTATCCCCCCAGGTGACAAAGTTAACGGCCATGATAACAATCGGATCGAATTCATTTTGCGCAACCACGTAATCCAGGTCGCGCGCAATTACCTTCAGTGAGGGGATGAACCGCAGGAAGGCAAGCGCGGTCGCCTTACCGTTAAGCGCCTTTCTTCCGCCACCGACAAAATCAAATTTGACACGGTAAGGAAGTTTCCGTGGGATCGTTTTAAACAGCTGCTTGAACGTGACCTCATTCATTGGCGGTAATTCGAGATCAAGCGCGGCGTAAAACTTGCCGTCGCACTCTGTCATTGAGCCGTGGTCGATCATGTCGCCATCCAGAAGCTGGATATTGAGACGTGGGGGAGTGTAAGGCGTCAGGTCGCCCGCTTTAAGGTTTCCGCGTGGTCGCGTACCTTTGTCAAACGGCGTTCTCGGATACCAGCGATCTGATGCACTGTTACGCCACAGAAGTTGTCGCATCATTGAGCCAGCCTGTCTGACATCCATCAGACTGCAGATTATCGGGTTGCCCTCACCCGACAGGGAATTGATGAGCTGCCACAATACTGCATCGTGCGAAATTTTCAGCGTATCAAGCCGGTATTCAACAGGGTTCTGGCCGTGTCCGGAAGCCGGCAAACCATTCATTTCCCTGTTGGCTTCCTCAATTTCATCCTTCAGCTCATGTTTAGAGATGAGGCTTTTCGCTGAGTAGAGCACCAGAAATCCCCGCTCACGGCTGTAGTGTGCCGCAATTTTTATGGCGTCATCAGCAATAAGATCAACAATGTCCAGCCCCAACTTGTTGACTGCATCAACATGTGGTTTATAGACAGTGTTCAGTTCATCCTGGTTTTTAGTGAAATCGCGCTCAAAGGCAAAAGACAGTTTATGCCCGGTGCCGGTAAACAGGCTCGTCGTTGATTCGGCAAAGCGCTCAATGAAGTCATCAAAACTGGCCTTATCAAATTCAGTTTTAGCCCCTGAAATTTCAATTACTGACAGGTAATCATTGCGTTTGGTAGCCAGTATGTAGGGATGTTTAATTTCCGGATGCTCTTTTCTGTCCTGTTCGGTCAGCCCGTAAACCGTCACCAGATCGCTGTATCGCAGCAGGTCGTTACCTACAAAATTTCTGGACACTGCCTCAAGGCATTGCCCGACAATTCCCGTGATCATCGTTACCCTCGCTTAGCTTTAAAAATGTTGGCCCATGTATCGACATCCGGCATTTCATCATCGGAATCCGCGATAGTCTTAAGAAATTCATCATCAAAATTTAGTGGCAGTAGTTGATGGTGCTTTTTAATCAGATGCACCAGATCATAACCATCGTCGCTTCCTGTTTCGTTCAGAACGACCTGCGTTGTAGACAGCATTGCTTTCATCATCCTTTGCGCTTTCTCGCGATACTCCGGATTGTCACTCTGAGCAGCATGAGCGATCGCACGGGCAAGGATGCTGTAGATTTTACGATTAGTTTTCCTTTTCAGGAAAAGCCCGACCTGAGTTTCAAGCTTCATTTTTTCAGGATGTTCAGCGGCGAGGCATAAAGAGCAAAGATTTCTTGTGCGCTCACCGGTGATTTGCAGCTGATAGACGTCTTTGCTGTTGATGCCGCAGGATTGACAGGAGGAAGAGGATTCGATTCTGGAAATGGTATAGGCGGGCATGGATTAAACTCCGGGAAGTGGCCCCGCCAGGCGGGGCCGGATTTTTAGCCGTCAACGTTAGCGTCGATGCCAACGGATTTGGCGCTGACAGAGATAAACTGACCAAGTGCTACAAGCATCGCACCTGCAAGGATAAAACCAAAAACGGTCTTGCCTTCAACACGCGAGTTTTCTTTGTTTTTCTCTTTCCATTTCCATACGCCAACACCAACCAGCACAACGCCGATGGTGCGGAAGGCATTAATCCAGCCAGCCTGAGTACCTGACAGACCTTCAGTTGATACGTTTATCATTTCCCAGACGGTATCAGCTGCTGCTGCATCTTTACCTGCTATCAGCAAAGGTAAACCCAGTGCTGCTTTGACAATACGCTTAGAGGCAATTCCACGCATAGCATCAAAACTCACTGACGCAGACAAAACCTTATCTTTTACGGTGCTGAGCATTTTCATTATTACTTTTCCTTTACCAATGGATGTTGAGAGATGCCTGAACTTTGTCCAGAATTTCCGGATTGAATAAAAACAGCAGACCGCATACGCACTGAACGATCCCCTTACCAATAGCGCCTGATGCTGAAAGCTCTGTGTTGCCTTCCAGCTGAGAGTTTTTCAAGTTCTTAACCCCCTTATAGAAGAGATACGCCCCGACGATACGCAGGATACTCAGAATGCTGTTTACAACCTGAGCACCTACTCCGAAAGTGCCTGTACTGGCGTAGCTGATACCATCAAAGCTTACGTCTCCCAGCCCGATCCCGTGGGCGCCTGCATTCATCATCTGCTTGAGACAGATGAGAAACAGGCAGAACAGAAAGCCTGCCCCGATTCTTCCCATGCCAACGCCGGATGTTGAATGGCGAGCAATTTTGGTAGCCCGCAGAAGAAAAGCACCACAACCAACCAGGCCCGAAATCAGCGCTACAACTATGATGAGTCTTATCAGCGGCTCCCGGCCGCCGTTTGCAAACTCAATTATCGCTTGCTCGATACCATCGTTCATTATTTAGCCCGTTCCTTTTACCGTTTAACGAATCAGACCTTTGTCAGTTTCAACCAGTCTCTGATTCATATCTATACCGGTAACAGTTACACCGCCCAATACTGAACCATTTCTCACAGCGTAGACCTGATTCTTGTATTTTACCCAAGCCAGATCATTAGATAAATCATTAATTGAAAACTCTTTCAATAAACGTTGTGGTTGCTGATTGAAACTATATGAATTAGCACCATTATTAACTGTTGAATTTCCGTTTGAACTGTAATTCAGTTTCAGACTCTGAACCTGCTCTTTCAGTAATGCAATCTCATTGTTGGCAGCTTTAAGCTGATTTGACAGGATAGTCATTCCCTGTTTTGACGTGTTATCAATGTTATTGATACGCTCGTTCTGCTTCAGTATTGCGCCTGAGAGTTCCTCGCGAAAACGGCTTGAACCGGTGCCAGTATCGTTTTGTTGATAGCTGGCAGGTGCGCTCTGACGTGCCTGAATTCCCTGCCCTGTATTATTTTTTTTAGATGGGGAGTCAGTGGTATTCAGAAAATACAGTATTGCGGCACCGCCTACAACGAGGCCGGCCATCCACAGATAGTCAGTAGTGTTGTACTTTTTCTTTTTCGTTGCCTTGATTGTTGGCTGGGGCTTAGCCGCATGGGTCTGCGCGGGAGCTGCAGCGTTCTGAGCATTTTCTTGTGGGCTGTCGTTAAATAAGTCAGTCATTTTCTTTCTCCGGCTTAGCGGTAATAACCACGGCGATTTGAGTTGTCAGGGTATTGCGGGTAGGGCTGCGGAGCATATTGAGGCTGCTGCTGCGGTGCAATGGCGTTAAGCTGTTGCGGCTCAGTCTGCTGCTGAGTGGACGGAGCATTATTGTCCTGGCTGAGGATGCCGTCTCCACAGTCGCTTTCATAAACTGGTGCGGCAAACTGGATACCAATAAGCTTGTTCGGATCAACAGTGACCTGACGGAACGGCGTGCGCGCAGCCTGCTGTTCAAGCACGCGTCCAGTCTGTTCGCCAATACCGCCAATAATGGTGCCCGCAATGGCCTTTCCGTTTGGTGTACCGGTTGAACGGTAAGCGTTGCCGCTGTCGGTCAGGATCATCTGTGAATTAGAATCTTCGTAAAGCTGGCCGGTACGGCCAATACCGTTTGCCACAGCCGGCACAATAACGTGAGTAAACCAGCGATCCTTTACATCAGAAGCAATGGACGCCTTAAGCGTTTCTGCATCGACGCTGTAAGCATCAACCCTACATTCAACACCGTTCCATTCCATGCCGGTGAAATGCACGCGTATGCCTGCACCGGCCAGGCGGTTCTCTTTTGAATAGAACGTGGCGCCCTTCTGATCACCTACAGGAACGTGCGCCGTCGTAGGGCTGTTCAGATCGTCACTGTCCATCGCGTTATCAACAATGGCTGGTATACGCCTGTAGGCTGAGATCAGGCGGGCACCCTTACTTTGCTTATCCGGTGTCTTTGCTGTAGCGGCATTCTGGGACATGCTGGCTTGCTGCGGATAAACGCTCTGTGTCCAGCCGCTGAAAACGCTACCGTTATTCCCGGCACCGCTCTGACCGCCGCCGTTCTGGCTTTGTGCGCCGCCACCCTGCCCGGAATCACCCCATGCAGAAGCTAACTGTGCGCCGGCCACGGGGGCGCGGTTTTGGTCTAATTTAGCCAGCACGGCAGCGATCGCTTTATCCTGCTCTTTCTGCTGCTTGGCTTTTTCACCATTTTCCTTACTGTCGGAGCCAGACTTACTCTGCTGCTGCTGTTTTTCTTTCCAGTTGTACTGCGGCGATTGCTGTTTATCAGAAATGTCCACGTCGCTGGGGTTGCTCGCCTCAAGCGTTGAAATAAAGCTGCTACCGTTCTGATCGGCGCGTTCAGCGTGCTCCGCGTTAAACGTCTTCAGCAGGCGGAGATAGTTCGGGTCTGTTCTTTCTTTCCCCAGATTACCGCCAGCTGAAGGATTGCTCGTTGAGAGGTTTGAGCTGGCCGTGTCTACGTCGCCTGGCGCAAAAATGTAATAGCCGCCGAGGATCGCGACGATGATTACGCACCCGGCGATCGCACCTATCTTTGTAAAGTCTGTACCTTTTTCAGTTGTAGCCATCAGAGGTTTCCTCAGTTCAGTTCAACGTCAACATCACGCGCGCTGCCGTTCTCAGAAAACGTAAGCACCGGGGTTGATGGGAGGACATACACATGCGTCCCGTCTATTGCAGAAAGCGTTTTCTCAAATTCATCCTGCAGCTGCAGCGGGCTGCGAACGTAAAGCTCATCACCAATCTGCCAGGCTTTTGTGCCTCCAGGCGCGTTGTGCAGCTTCACAAGCTGAGCCTCTTCCGGCGGGATACCGTCGAGGAACTGCTGCAGCTGCTTGTCGTACAGGGAGATTTTCTTTTCAGGCGTGGCGGTATAAACCGGAGTGTCCGGCCCACGCTTAGGAATTCGCAGATCAAGACGGTAATCAACGTCTACGGTGTGGGCCTGGTTGCTTGGGTCCAGGGCTTTCACGTTAATGATGACGGGTGTAGCCAGTCCCTGAAGCAAAACGGTGACGTTACCGTTACTGAAGCGATCGGTCGGCTGAATAGTGAAAACAGCAGAGCCTGGGATGTAGTTAACGCAGAGCGTTCCGTGTTCAATCTGGCACGGGCTGGAGTTAACCGGGGCCGCGCCCAGATTCCACGGATGACCGGTAATGTCAGAAAAAGTAATCGTCGTCGTGACATTGGGATAGACACGCACCTGCGGTATTGACGATCCGGCCGACAGTGAAACGGTCTGGCTTGATACGCGCGGAACGGGGGTAACAAACTGATAGCGGGCGGCAGCTGATGACTCGTCCAGGGTTTTAATCGACGTGCGGATCTGGCCTGGCGTGAGGGGCTGTATTCTGTTAATCACAGGCGCCGGTAGCGGGTCCAGGTTGTCACGATTGATCTGGGTTGTTGCAGGTTTCTGAGGCTGAGCCGTAAACGTGGCTGCCGGCGCGGCAGAGATCGCGGTAGTAGGCTGCTGCTGAACCTGCTGTTGAGGCTGCTGCTGAACCTGCTGTTGAGGCTGCTGCTGAACCTGCTGTTGAGGCTGCTGCTGAGGCTGCTGTGTTCCGGTATTGTTGGGCGGCGCGGACATAGAAGCCTGTGAGGGTTGCCAGTTCGCAACGTCATTGGCGCCGTTATTCCCCGTTGCAGGCTGCTGCGCCTGTTCTGCAGCAAAGGCGGAATGCACTGACAGAATGGCCGCAATCGCGAACGTTAACGTTTTAAGTTTCATTTTTTACCTCAGCGTGAACGGGGTCTTAAATTGACCTGAGTGATTTGTATTCCCTGTGGATCTTCTGCCACATCGACCTGCTGAATCTGAACTACGAGGTCAAGGTTTTCAGGCTGATAGTCCTGCGTCTGACCGGTGTACTGGATAGTGACGGGAATTTTGAAACGCCAGGCCCAGATGTCAGTACCGGTAATGACACCTTCGGTAATCAGTGAGCCTGGGTCGTTCGACATTTTTAAGTTGAGTCGTTTTTCTGTGATGCGTTTCAGGATGCCGCTTTTTGTCAGTGCAATGCGAAACTGGTCATAGCCCGATTTTGTAAATGCAGGGCGCACTGATGTGAGCTGGTTCTCATAATTCACGAAGTTCAATGCGAATGCTTTGACCATCGTTTTGTTCGCAAAATCGAGTACGCTTTCAGCGGAGTAAGCCGGTTTGTCCAGGGGATGCAAAGGAAAAACATAGCCCCGGTCAGTACCGAAATACTCCCGCTCTTTTTTCATCAAAAAGTAGGTCTGCGCTCCGTTCAACGAAACTGATACGAGCAGTGCAGCAGACAACATAATGATTGCTTTAAGACCATGTTTCTCAAATAATTCCTGCGATGTGTAATTGTTTTCTTCTGCAACTACTGCTCCGGAAGGAGCTAACTCATCAGTTTCGTTTGGCATTACCGTTTCCGGCTCTGCTTGATGTGTAGCCAGATCGCGTTTTATTTCCATAGCAGTTTCTCTTTTACAAAATTTTATGTTAGAAATTTCCCCAATCGTTAATGAACTCAGAGGCATCCATGAACGAAAATAAGGAATATGAAGTTTGCGCAACAATAATGTGTGAAAAACGTAAAGCACTGTCGGTTTTGCGTAAAATACCCGTTGAGAACCTTGAACAAGTCGTTTCCATGTGGCTCGATTTGTCCGGTGAACTGATCGAGAAACACAAAAAAGAACAGCGCGAAATTCAGGAAAAACAGGAAGCTGCTCAGCGTTTCATGGAAGAAAACAACATCACTCCTGAGCAGGCCACTCATATTTTCGGTTCTATTCTGGGTCTTGATACATCCGGCACTAAACGCCCGCGCGCATACCACAAGGTTAAATACAGTATGCCTAACCCGGATGGTGGCAAACCGGTCACATGGACAGGTAAAGGCCGTCGCCCGGCCGCATTCCAAAACCTCACCGATGAAGAACTGCAGAAATATGCAATCTGATAACGATTGGCTTCGTACAGTCAGGCGGTTTTCGTCAGAAGATTCGCTTGACCTATTCGTCGAGTCCAAACGTGGTGTGTTACCAGCAAAGGAATTCATGCGTCTTCTCAGCGCGGCGGAACACCGCCGCGTAGAAATACAAACCGGAAAGTTGTTTGATAAGGTTCCGCGCGGCCTGTTCCGGTAATTAAAGACCGTAAGGGAAAGCATCACTGTTTGCATCCTCACCCGCACCACTTGCAGTAGCAGGAGAATTTAGCGGCACAGTAGTGCTCGATGCGTTGGGTATAATGCCTGACGTGTCGGGCATCCGCGATGAAACGGCCGCCCACGGGTCAAGTGTCGTACTTCCCAGACTTCCCCATTTCTCATTTACCTTTGATCGGATCACGCTGCACGTTTCGTTTTTCACCTTCTCGATAATGTCACCGATTGAAGGGAACTGCGGCAGCTTTAGAGAAACCGACATTGAACCCAGGCACTGACTCAGTGAATCCGCTGTTGACGTCTCGCTTTGAGCTGCGTTATTCGCACGCTCAACTTCCTGCTTATAAGCTGCATCAGCACCTGCCTGCGCGATTCTGCCGGCCTCGCAGGTCTGATTAGCAGAAAATGCAGAGGCTGAAAATACAGTGAACCCTGCTGCAAGCAGCAGGGTTATAGCTTTATTACATCTTGGGTGTCGCTTTTGCGGATGGCGCATGGCTGTGCATTCTCCTTTCATCATCATCTTTCTTTGCGGCGTTTCCCGAATGCAAAATCCTTTTCATTACAGGTTTGTTTTTTACATCATCTGAAACGGGTTGTAAATGCTGCTCAGCGTTTTCTTTGTTCAAAACATTTTTGTATGTAAGCCCATTTCCTTTTACATTTGCATTTCCGTATCCATGCAAAACCATTCCGTTAGGCGAATTGGCGTTCACTGCAGCAAGGGTGATGTAATCCTGCTTTTCGCCACCATCCATTCGCTTCGTGTTCACTTTGCCGATCACGCTGTGATACAGACCAGTTTCCTTGTCCCGGACAGCGCCCTGCAAAAACCCTTTTTTGGATTCCAGGAGGATGTATTCCGGGCTTTCTCCTTTCTTGGTAGGTGACATAAGCAGTGGCGTTCCGGCAGACGCAGACTCAGCGGGCAGCTTATAGTCGCGAGGCTTGGGCATATTAGCAGCAGCAACATCGCCATTTGGCTTAAACCAGAAAAGCTCATTCTTTGGCACGGGTTCGTGCGAGAGATTGATACCCAGCGCCTCAATTTTGCCGCGCATCATTTTGTAGGTATTGGCATCGTAGGCCACCAGGTCGGAAGGTTTGAGCGCTTCCGGATTGTTTGGCGTTGGCTGAGGATAGACCGGACGGATTTCCCACTCATTCCTGCGCGCATGAATCTGCTCATAACGCAGCACATTATTATCTTTGTCGCGTACCGGTGCATTTACCGTTACGTCAACAAAGCCATTACATTTTGCATTGACCAGACGATCTTTACCAACGCCAGCATCTTGTACGGCTCTTTCCAGGTCTTTTCCCCAGATGGTTTTTTCCTCTTTGCCGTTAACCAACGTGACGTAGTAACTCATTGAGTTTTTTTCATCAAAGTTGTAAGGGGCTTTTCCGTGAGCCTGAATTGCCCCGCTTGCCCACTCTTTACCCGGTGCTTTAGCGGGCTGAGTTGCAGCTGCGGCTTTAACTACGGCAGCAGTAGCCACGACAGCCGCTTTCTCCTGATGAGCCTGATTGGCCTTACGTGCCTGCGCTTCTGTTTGGGGCTTTCCTTCTTCAACGCGATAAGCTGTGTCCGGAGACGGCTGCTCTTTCTTCTGCGTGTCATCTGTCTGTTTGGCTGCTGCCTGCTCCCTGATGACTTCCTGAAGGCGTGCTCTTTGATTAGGGTCTGAAAGTCTGGCCTCAATTTTATAGTCGGCCATCAACCCGAAGACGCGCTCCTTAAATTCCTCACTCCCTGTAATTTCTATGCCGCGTTTGTGCTGGGCTATCGCCGTCTGCAGTGCTACCAGGATCATAGCGTCATTTTTGCTGGCTTCATCGTTCGCCATGCGCATATGGGTGCCGTAATCATTGAACGCATCTACATTGCGCAACATATAAGCCGCGTAGCCTTTTTCATTTCGATGAGTTACATCCAGCATCAAGGCATCAAGGTCAAGGCGTTCTTTAGGCGGTACGCTGACATTATCCGTGGGTGCCCAGGTGAACCCGTTAAGCGCCTGAGCCTCTGATTCCTGCGCCTGGTTCCTGCTGGCCTTTGCAAAAGGCGTTTCTTCCTCGGCTTCCTGTGCCGGCTGCTCAGCCTTATGTTTCGCTTCCTCTTTTTCAGGCACTACCAGGTAAGGTGCGCCTTTCGTCTGGGGTTCCGACTGCATAGCCGCATAGGCTTCCATCGAAGCGTTAATGTCGTCCGGATCGTTGTCCCATTGTGCAAAATTATTTGCATAAGCTGATGCGGTAGTGCTCTCTGCCGGTGCTGCAGGCGCTGTGGCCGGCGCGTCGTCC
>NZ_JBGGPM010000012.1:0-59880 GCF_041320675.1 Erwinia sp. STN24
CTTTTAGCCGATGGCTGAGAAGCCCTGACGAGAAAATCCGTGAAGGGTTTTATATCTTCATTAAACGTCTTAATTGTGATCCCGCCAGTCCTGCATGTTCTGCAAAGAAGTTTATTCTCTGCCTGGCTTTCGGGATAAGTAGCGGTTTTCTGATTAAGGGGATCAGAGGCGTTATGCCAGGGTATCAGAGCCTGCATCTGCGCAAGAATTACCAGTCCCTCCGGTTTGAAATGCCAGAACAATAAAATTTTTCGCCAGCTCACCCAGGCTGGCAGGATCCTTATAGTCTGCATATTCCACGTAATCCTTAATCCGTTGAGTAGCAATCGGTGGGTAATATCTTCTGTCAGGCGCCCGCATTGCAAACACTGAGCACGTCTGCGGCCACTGAATGAGCGCATCATGGCTAACGGGCGGCAGGCGGGAGATTTTTAACGAATAACGCTGCCGGACGAGGCTGCACATGCAATATATCCGGTCATGCGGCCTTATATCTGTCCGGTTCAGCCGGAAAAGACGCCGGCTGCTGCTGCGCTCCCGCCATCACTGATACTGAGAAGCCTGCCCCCTGATTTTGTGACTATTGACATTAATAGTCACTAGTCTGAGAATGCCGTCACCGTCCTGTTAAATCAAAAAGGGAACCCATGCACAGGCTTAAACCTGCCACCTTTGCCGTATGCCTGTTGCCGCTTGCCCTTGTGGCCTGCGGCGAGCCTTCCGACGCCAGCGATCCACGTACTCAGCCCCCTTTGGTCAGAGCCGTAACCGTAGTGAGTGCTGTCGATACCTCCCGCGCATTTACCGGCGTTGTTGTCGCACGCGTTCAAAGCGACCTTGGTTTCAGAGTTCAGGGAAAGATCCTTGAACGCCTGGTTGATACCGGCCAGACCGTTAAGCGTGGCCAGCCCTTGATGCGTCTGGATCCCGTTGACCTGCGTCTGCAGGCACAGGCTCAGCTTCAGACCGTCGCGGCTGCACAGGCTCGTGCCAGACAGGCGGCTGATGATGAGGCGCGTTATCGTGGCCTGGTCGCTACAGGCGCCGTATCGGCATCGGCCTACGACCAGATAAAAGCCGCAGCGGATACGGCAAAAGCTGAGCTCAGTGCGGCTCAGGCACAGGCCAGAGTGGCACAAAACGCAACGGGTTATGCCGTGCTGCTGGCCGACGCCGATGGCGTGGTCATGGATACGCTGGCCGAGCCGGGCCAGGTCGTCAGTGCAGGGCAGCATGTGGTCAGGCTGGCCAGAGCAGGCCAGCGCGAAGCGGTTGTGCAGCTGCCCGAGACGTTACGCCCGGCTCCCGGAAGCGAGGCTAATGCAACGTTATACGGTGGTGGAAAACAGTCGTCTCCTGCGAAGCTGCGCCAGCTCTCCGATGCGGCCGATCCCGTGACGCGTACCTTTGAGGCGAGATATGTGCTGGAAGGGACGCTGGCAGGCGCACCGCTGGGTTCTACCGTTACGCTCCATATTGCAGAAGATAAAGCAGCCCGGCAGGTGATGCAGGTACCTTTAGCGGCAATCTATGATCCAGGAAAAGGGCCGGGTGTCTGGAGTATTTCAGGTAAACCCGCCAAAGTGTCATGGCGGTCCGTTCAGGTGCTGGGTTTGGCTGACGATGCGGTAAAGATAACGGGTAGCCTCAGGCCAGACGAGCAGGTGGTTGCTTTGGGTGCGCATTTGCTGCATGACGGCGAGGCCGTCCGCATGGAACAAAGCGACACCCGCGTCGCCGGGAGCCAGCTATGAGCGAGGGGAGATTCAATCTTTCAGCGCTTGCGGTTCGTGAGCGCTCAATCACCCTGTTCCTGATCATCCTGATTACGGTCGCGGGCGTTCTTTCATTTTTCGAACTGGGACGGGCTGAAGATCCCCCTTTTACCGTCAAGCAGATGACGATTATCTCTGCCTGGCCGGGCGCTACCGCACAGGAAATGCAGGATCAGGTGGCCGAACCGCTTGAAAAACGCATGCAGGAGCTCAGGTGGTATGACCGGAGTGAAACCTACACGCGTCCCGGACTGGCTTTTACCCTGCTGTCACTGCAGGACAGTATGCCGCCTTCACAGGTACAGGAAGAATTCTATCAGGCGCGTAAAAAGCTGGTTGATGAGACCAAAAACCTGCCGGCTGGTGTTATCGGGCCGATGGTTAATGATGAATTTTCCGATGTGACCTTTGCGCTCTTTGCGCTGAAAGCAAAAGGGGAACCACAGCGACTGCTGGTCCGCGATGCGGAATCGTTGCGCCAGCGCCTTCTGCATGTCCCAGGGGTCAAGAAAGTCAATATTATCGGGGAGCAGGCGGAACGTATCTTTGTCTCGTTCTCCCACGACCGGCTGGCCACGCTGGGTATTTCTCCTCAGGATATTTTCTCCGCCCTCAACAGCCAGAACGTACTGACACCCGCCGGTTCAATTGATACCCAGGGACCGCAGGTCTTTATCCGCCTTGATGGCGCTTTCGATAAACTGGAAAAAATTCGGGAAACACCCATCGTTGCGCAGGGCAGAACCCTGAAACTTTCTGACGTCGCAACCGTTGAGCGTGGCTATGAAGATCCGGCGACTTTCCTGATCCGTAATCAGGGTGAACCGGCATTGCTGCTGGGCATCATCATGCGGGACGGCTGGAACGGCCTGGATTTGGGGAGCGCGCTGGATGCTGAAACGGCCAAAATCAATGAGGGTATGCCGCTCGGCATGACCTTGACCAAGGTCACCGATCAGTCAGTCAACATCAGCTCCGCTGTTGATGAGTTCATGATCAAATTTTTTGTCGCGCTGCTGGTGGTCATGGTGGTGTGCTTCGTCAGTATGGGATGGCGCGTGGGCATTGTGGTCGCGGCCGCCGTGCCGTTAACGCTGGCTATTGTCTTCATGGTGATGGAGGCTTCCGGCAAAAACTTTGACCGTATCACCCTGGGGTCGCTGATCCTTGCGCTCGGGTTGCTGGTTGATGATGCCATCATCGCTATTGAAATGATGGTGGTGAAAATGGAAGAGGGCTACGACCGGATCAAAGCCTCGGCCTATGCCTGGAGCCACACAGCCGCCCCGATGCTCGCCGGCACGCTGGTCACCGCCGTTGGTTTTATGCCTAACGGTTTTGCACAGTCCACAGCAGGTGAATACACCAGCAATATGTTCTGGATTGTAGGTATCGCCCTTATTGCTTCCTGGGTTGTGGCGGTGGTGTTTACGCCTTATCTGGGCGTGAAGATGCTGCCGCAAATCAAAACGGTAGAGGGAGGGCATACGGCCCTCTACAACACCCGTCATTACAACCGCTTTCGACGGGTGCTGACCCGCGTTATCGCGCAAAAATGGCTGGTGGCCGGCACCGTTATTGCCCTCTTTGCCGTTGCTGTGCTCGGGATGGGGCTGGTGAAAAAACAGTTTTTCCCCACTTCCGATCGCCCGGAGGTGCTGATTGAGGTTCAGATGCCTTATGGCACCTCTGTTGAGGAGACCAGCGCCACCACGGCGAAAATTGAAGCCTGGCTGAGAAAGCAGAAAGAGACAAAAATCGTCACCTCCTACATCGGGCAGGGGCCGCCGCGGTTTTATCTGGCCATGGCGCCCGAGCTTCCCGATCCGTCGTTTGCGAAAATTGTCGTGCTGACGGACAGCCAGGATGCACGTGAGGCGCTTAAGTTCCGCCTGCGCGAAGCGGCAGCCGGCGGTCTGGCGCCTGAGGCGCGCGTACGCGTGACGCAACTGGTGTTCGGTCCGTATTCACCTTATCCGGTGGCCTACCGGGTTATGGGGCCGGATCCCGCCACCCTGCGTGAAATTGCAGATAAGGTAGAGAAGGTGATGCAGGCCAGCCCGATGATGAGAACCGTCAACACCGACTGGGGGCCACGGGTACCGACGCTGCATTTCACGCTTAATCAGGACCGCCTTCAGGCGGTAGGGCTGACAACAAACGCGGTTGCGCAGCAGCTTCAGTTTCTGCTTTCAGGGGTTCCGATCACCTCTGTGCGGGAGGATATCCGTTCGGTGCAGGTGATGGGACGGGCTGCAGGTGATATCCGGCTCGATCCGGCAAAAATAGCGGGCTTTACCTTAGTGGGGGCTTCCGGCCAGCGCATTCCGCTCTCTCAGGCAGGCGAGGTTGAGGTACGAATGGAAGATCCTGTTCTGCGCCGTCGCGATCGTACTCCGACCATTACCGTAAGGGGAGATATCGCCGACAACCTGCAGCCGCCGGATGTTTCTACGGCAATGATGAAAGCGTTGCGGCCGGTCATCGATAAGCTTCCGGCCGGATACCGCATTGAGCAGGCGGGATCGATTGAAGAATCCGGTAAAGCGACGAAAGCGATGGCGCCGCTGTTCCCGATTATGATCGCCATGACGCTGCTAATCATCATTTTGCAGGTGCGGTCGATGTCAGCGATGGTGATGGTCTTTCTTACCGCGCCGCTGGGACTGGTCGGCGTAGTGCCCACGCTGCTGCTCTTTAACCAGCCGTTTGGCATTAATGCACTGGTTGGACTGATTGCCCTGTCGGGCATCCTGATGCGTAACACCCTGATCCTGACAGGACAGATCCACCATAATGAGCAGGAAGGGCTGGCACCTTTTGATGCGGTGGTGGAGGCAACGGTACAGCGCGCCCGCCCGGTGTTACTGACGGCAATGGCTGCCATTCTGGCATTTATTCCGCTGACGCATTCCGTGTTCTGGGGAACGCTGGCCTATACGCTGATTGGCGGTACGTTGGGCGGCACCATCATCACGCTGGTGTTCCTGCCCGCTATGTACGCAATCTGGTTCAACATTCGTCCTGATAAACCGACCTCTGCTGACGAAGAAGCCTTGAAGCGACCATAGCGCTTAATCAGGCGTGATCTCTGAAGAAGGGATCACGCCCTTTACTATATCGAATTGAGTGAGGAGGTTTAACCTGTGGCGCCTGAAATTCAAAAGCGCATTGTCGTGACCGGCAGCGGCGTTGTCAGTCCTCCCGGATGCGGTACTTATAAGGTCTGGTATAGGCTTCTGAGGAGCGCTCGGGTATAACAAGCCTTTCGATACCAATCCATTGATGTCGCCTGAAAGCGTCAGGAGATTTTAAATGCCGTTTTGTCGGTGAGTAGTACCGTAACCCGGCAAAGGCGGCTACGGTTTGACATATTTCACCAACCCTCCTCGCTGCAAAGTCAGAGCTGCCAGTACCGGTGAAGAACCCCTTGTGCGCCATCGGGGTGATCATGGCAAGGCCTCTATCCATCTTAAAGCAGTACTGATTTTAGTTACAGCATCCTATTTAAAGCCAAGTCTGTCCCAAGCCTATGGCCCGGAGCGGTACGGCTTCTCAGTGGGGAGAAGCGGATCCGGGTATCGGGATGTACGTAGAGGTTACCAAAAGACTTTATGGATGCTGTAACTAATTCTGTTATGGACGATGCCATCCGTATACAGTTTACTACCTTAATTTTCATAGCTACTGCGAAAGTTTTTTAATAGAGCGAGATTTTATGCCGGTAACTAAGTGGAGAGAGCGACCTTTTTAGTGCTGTCTCTGACGCACGAAAGATACTCCCTTTTTGAAGGGCATGCTGTGTTAAGTATTAATATTCGAAATTAATAGCTAACCGGCCCTACTTTTTGACGCTAATCTCATGTATCGAAGTTAAGTGCTTTTCAGATGCCCCTTCGCCATTTTTCGGTTTCAACATGACCTACTCATGCGGTAAAAGGCATAAGAAAAGGGGTTAGTTTAGTGAAACCTGACAAAGCTGAATTTATGTTACGGTGCCAGCGCAAAACCGCGCCCGACTGCAGTAAGTTAATAAAGGGCAATGTTAAGGCTGGAGGACAGTATAGGGTTCCGGATCGGTATTCAGGCGCCTCGGCTGTTCGGTTTTCAGCACCGATTCCAGCGCGATGACCTGCTGAACCATTATTTTCGATGATCAGGCGACCCAGTATGGTAATGGCCGTTCTTTCTGCCCGCTTTGGCTACCGCAAGGGAACCAACCTGCCCTGCCGTTTCATTCAGCAGTTCATCCAGACGTTCCCCGTTCTGGCGGCTGCGTTTTTCCGGCTCGCCTGCCTGATGACTTTGTCCTGCTCCTACCTCGCCAGGTCTGTACTGATAGCCTAGTTGCGGAACTGGCCAGGTCAGGCACGGCTCTCTTCTCCAGAGATGCCGCATAACGCAAAAATTTTTCAGACAACCAAAGACGCAATGGCTTGTTCGGGCCGCTATCATTATCCTTCTCGTGCAGCACGATAACGTAGCGCAGCTGTTCATGTACTGATAAAGCTTCAGGCGGGCTGTTACAGGCTTTACGTCCGTTTTCATAAACCTGAAGCATACCCCTTGCCACATCGATATGCTTCAATGGCGCCATGATTTCAGACGGATAATCGCTGTCGGGATTGTAATCGCAGTTTGCAACCAGTGTGTGGGACAGGACATCCAGCACCTGGCGGTTTTCAGAACGCGCACGTATGCGCATCGGTTTTGGTTTGAAATCCGGATCGTTGTGACGCGTATAGAGTACATATCCCGTCTGACAGAGCTTAATTAGATCCCGGTTTCTGTGCCAGTCGTGGCTTTGGAAACTTACAACTATCCTGGCTGCCAGATAAATACGTATCCTCTTATGCCCATAGTGTGTAGCTCAGATGCTTGCTCGTTCCACATTGAAGGCACATATATCTGCACCCTTAAGTCACATAATGCCCGCTTCTCCAGCGCAGATATATTTGTGACAAGCGCCAATGCATGAAAAAGTGTGATGTGCATAAAGACATCCTGCCGGATTAAAGTTGTCTGTGTTCCGACCTATGCGATGCCGACAAATCTGCCCGCAGCAAGCAGAGGGCGCAGCGTCGAAACCGCAACTGGTGCACTACAGGCAAGGATTAATACGAAATCTACAAACCAAAACAGAAGATCATAGTGGGACTTTCAATATGAAAGAAATCAAAAAATAATTTATTTATCATAAAGTTAAGTACATAAATTCTGCGGGACAATTTTATGAGTGGCTGCATAATGAGCGATGCATTCTGGCGCGGCATAAATGATACTATTTAAGACAGTTATGCTTTCCAAATACACGCCGCTCAACCTCTTCGCTGTTGAAGTTATCTGTAGGCTCAGAAAAAAACCTCGGGACTTTCAGTATGAAAGGATCCGAGAAAAAAATTAAAATTCAGTCAGTTACATACGAATTTTTGGCGGGACAATTTGACTGGCAGACGATGCCGGGATCGCCCGGCACTTGATAAACTTTCTATTCACCGCCAGGCATTTTTTCCATTATTTGCTTTATTGCCTCATCAATCTCCGCCTGTAAAGCAGGTGAAATTCGGGAGAACTCGTAGACTACCAGACGTTTTTTCAGGTCAGTTTTCTTTCTGGCATATTGACGACGATCGGCAAATTCGCGCAGTTTTACTGTTTCAACCTGCTTACCCACTGCCTGTTTTAAGCTCTTACTTTCAGCACGAATTATCGCAATAATTTTCGCTTTATCCGTACTTGCCCCCTCAGTCTCTGCAATCTGCTGCCTGACCTTTTTCATCAGTTCAGCAACAGGCATTCCTTTATTTTTAGCATCTTCAGCCACCTTGAGAAGCAACTGGTAGTCAGCCAGGGAGATATCATTGATTACGGGAAATACGGCGACCATTTCATCAGGAACCGCAGCAGCCTGGAACGCGCGCGTAACTTTAGCTGGAGAGATATTTTCCGCTCGTGCTATTTCGTCCTTGGACATACCTTTGTCGTACATCATCTCAAAACGTTTGCCCAGCTCGCGTAAACTGTGTTCCCGTGCTGTCTGGATATCAATAGCCAGCTGGCGCGCGTCTGCAATGCTGAGCTCGTCTTTGGTGACCAGTACGTCAAATTTTGTCTGGCTAAAAATACATGCGGCACGCCGGCGTGTACCGTCCAATATTTCTATACGCCCACCGACTTCGCGACCGATGGCCGGAAAAAATTGTTGCAGCTTAATGGTACGTGAGATATCACTAACTGATTCAGGCGTAAGCATGGTTTGATCACGCCCGTTAACTGCTGAGTCAACAAATGTTTTAGCCTCAATATCTCCGCTAAACACAACGGTACTGACAAATTTTGCGGTTTTGCCTGATTTAAGCGTAAAGGTCCTGAAATTACCTTCCCCTTCGAGCATTTTGGCAAACTCAGAACTGCTGTTTCCCAGTACACGCCCGCGTGCTAATACCTTTTTCATTCTGCGGATCCCCTGATGAACTCAATTCGGTCAAAAACCGCCTTTGTGAAACGTTCGGCTTCTGTGCGGGCCTTTTTTAGTGCTTCTGCGCTACCGGGATAAGACACCGGATTTGCACTTATTATCGTATCGAATGATTCACCGCAGCGCTCAAATCCATCCAGGCGCGGCAAGGATGAATCCAGAATGCTGCTTGCATAAACTTCCCGCGCAAGACTGTGTGACGTTTCATGATCGCGCTTACTGGTCATCTTGGACATAAACCCGATATTTGCGCTTAAACGCGGTTCGACGCCCTCTTCTTCCAGTCGCTCCAGCATTTCAGGTAAGCGGGTCAGATATTTAAGCGTCGAATGGAAATCGACCTGTGCCGGTGGAGTGGGCGTCAACAGTAAATCACTGGCCGCCAGGCCATTAAGCAAAAACGGATCGAGGTGAGGGCCGGTATCGATAAAAATAAAATCGTAATCGTCAGCAACACGGTCAATGATTTTTTTCCTGAGGACTTCAGAAGGCTTTGAGCCGGGAAGATGTTCTGCAACCAGTGACTCCCACTGGCTGGCCACAAAACCATCATCAATGGATGCCGGTATCACATCCACGCCAGGGATGATCGTCGGGCGGATGACGGTTTCGCGTAATGTTTCCGCATCAAGATCGTTCAACATAGCCTGCGCAGCAGTCTCAAGAACCGACCCGATACTGTGGGTATGATCCAGGAACATGGTACTTGATGCCTGAGGGTCGAGATCTATTACCAGAATCCGTAAATCATGACGCAACAAATCCTGATGTACACGTAGTGCATGTGCCAACGTTACGGTACTGACGGTCTTCGATACCCCACCTTTCAGGTTTACCACAAAAATCACATAAGGTTCCTGATGTATATCCCGGTATTTAGGAATTTTGCGATGCGCATAGATATCTATAACGTTTTGAATTGTTAATGCATATTGTTCAACGTTACCGACCTGCTTTTTGTTGAAATCATAACCCTGTTCTTCCATTTCTTTCATGGATTGTTCGACGATACGGCGGCTCAGTTTAGGTAGCTTTGCCACTGCATTGCGAGTATAAGTCTGATGGTACTCTGTCAGGTTAAACTCTTTCCGCTGCTCCTCAATATCCCGGCTCATCGCCTGCAGTAAAGAACTTGCTCTCAAAGCTATCGTACCAACACCACCGTAATCGCGTTTCATCATTATTCCTCGGTTATAATCCCTTGCCTGAACGGGCATCTCAGCAAAAACAATTGTACATACACCCGGCCAACGTACAACAAAAAATAGCCAGGCAAAAAAAAATTGTACGTAATCATTTTAATTGACGCTCAACCTGAAATCAGGTGGCCTGGAAGCGCTATAGAAAGATTTGCTATCCGGCGTAAACCGGCATCATTGAATCCAGGGTAGGGCAAACAATGGTGCGAATGTGTGATGAGGATGAAAAAGGCATTTCGCCTTTCCATGCGTTACGTTGTTAGCGATAGTGGGCACGCTTTCCGGTGCAAGCTCAATGTTGTCCATCACAACAGTGAGTGGTTGAGCATGCGCCTCGTTATGATGTCGTTTCCATCAGGGTTAACCTGTCCTGCAAACTGCTGAACGACGACCTCTGGGAGCTCGATATCATTAAGAGAGATCCGATGAACGTGCGTAGAAAGTTCTGTTAGTTACCGCAATTCAGGAAACCGCTGGGGTTTGGACTGGTGAAATAGCTTCCGGATGCGCCGGAGAGTAAGTCTTGCCGTCTGCATCCGGAGGATCGGCAGAATGAACTCAAATCATTTGTGGGATACCTTTCCTGCAGAAGCACAAACGGACCAGGGTAGAAAGAATGGCAAACATTAAGCCAAGAAATACTTGATACCCTGCATTAAATGCAAATGCTTGCAGCCTTAGCGTAAGTTTTTTCTGTTCGCCTCTTATAGCCTGAACAAAGTTATGGCTTTTTTGCCGGGATCCTGATACGAATTCATGTCAAATCGTGAAGCGATTTACTCAAAGGAGACCCGAGCCTGAACTCGTCAAATGTTATTTCAAGTCCTTCTCTCTCCGGGGTGCAGCCCATCACGCCGATAAAACGATTTTTTATATCTGGCCAGTGACATAGCCTCAGCAGCGGCCATTTTTTACCATCTGTCGAATACTGGATCCTTAAGGCCTCGTTTTCCAGCGTAGTGCGCATCCAGAAAGTTTGCGGATCGCCGGGAAAAAGACCGGTTGACCAGTCAGAGGTTTTACGCGTAACCACGCACCCTATAGATGACAGATCGTCATTAAATTCAATCCCAGCTTTAACCCAATGATGTTCGTCATCCTGCAAAAAAATACCTGCCTGGTCATACAGATGGCAGAAATTCGCCATGATTTTTACCTGAAGGGTAAAGTCGTTCTCCACGTAAAATCCATACGCATGTCCGGTATGCCGCTGAAAACCGTAATAGGTTTGACGCCAGAAATCCGTGTTGAGCGCGGTAGTTAACTGTAGTTTTCCATTTTCCAGTGAGTAGTTATCGGGCTTGTTGATCCAGTTGCCTTTGCCTGCTTCCAGTGAATCCACAACAATCATAAGCCTTCCCCATGTTGAGCGTATATCAGACCCTGTTTTTTGAATTCTCGTTTATTCAGCAAACCGCAATATAAGCTTTTAGTCACAAGCGGTTAGCCAGAGGCGGTCAGTCAGGGCATAACGCATTAAAAACGAGAGTCTGGTTTCCCGGGCCAAGGTTAAAATCCTGGCATGGGAAGTATTGTCAGCGTAGCTGATTATTGTGGCATGGGTTCTCTCAATGCATATATTGCTTTTTTAGCGGTGCCTTAATGTGCAACTAAAGCCAATGTTAATTAGTACATTTTATCCGCTGTGATCCCCTTGCATATGTGAAAAGTCGCTGCCAGTTGAAAGCACTTATCTATTTTTTTCAAATCAGTCAGACCATGTTGCGGTCTTAGTTTTGATATCGAACATCAAAAGGTGGTAAGAGGCGTAGTGTACCAATAGTGATAGCCAGTTTTTCCTTATTATTCACAGGCCAGATCCAATCAATCGATCCTGAATAGATCCTTCTAAGATCCCTAAGAGATCCCCGGAGTCGCTCAGCCCTTATCTGGCCTGTCCTGGAAGGGGGTTACTATCCACTGTGGTGAGCAAAATAACCACTGTAATAAGCTAAATAACCGCTATAACGAGTAAAACATCCACGCTGGACAGTAGTTAAAAACCACTGTAGTGAGTATCATGCCAATTTGCCTGTAGATAACTGATGATTAAGCAGTTGCCGCTGTAGCATTGCCTGTAGCGGGTTTGCTGAACCTTTGTATTATCCGGACACAGCTTTAACCCATAGCTATCCACAGGCTCCTGAAAATAAGATTTTTTTATCCACTGGTTCGATCCAATAACAGATCATATAAAGAACCAGAAAGACCCATAAAGATCCCCGCGCTTCGCAAGGCCTGCCGTAACTGGCCTGAGAAGGGATCGTTAACCACTGTGGTAAGTAAAACAACTACTGTAGAGAGTAATAAATCCACTATAGCAAGTAGCCTGACCACTACGGTGAGTGTTAGTATCCACTGTAACCAGTAACGGCGAATATCGCTTGTTCATATCACGGGTTTGTAAAATGCCGAAAAAAGAACAAGAAATCAGTCAGATAGATGCAGCTTTTTGTGAAACGGACAAGAAGACGGGAGAGGTTATCAACCTGACTCCTAACAGTAACAATACCGTTCAGCCGGTGGCGCTGATGCGGCTTGGGCTGTTTGTACCCACGCTTAAATCGACGGCGCGGGGCAGAAAAAACCAGATGTCGACCATGGATGTCACTGACGAGCTGAAACAGCTGTCGATCGTTAAATCCGAAGGGTACGAAAATATCAGGATAACCGGTGCCCGGCTTGATATGGATAACGATTTCAAAACCTGGGTCGGCATTATCCATGCCTTTGCCAAATATAAGGTGCTGGGAGACAGCGTAACGCTGCCGTTCGTCGATTTCGCTAAACTGTGCGGCATCCCTTCTGTACGCTCTTCAGCGAAGCTGAGAAGCCGTCTGGATGCTTCCCTGACCCGCATTGCGACCAATACTATTCAGTTCAGCAACAAAGAAGGGGAGTATTACGTCACGCATCTGGTGCAGTCAGCCAAATACAGCACTAAAACCGACAGTGTTACTCTCCAGGCCGATCCCAAGATTTTTGAGCTCTATCAGTTCGATAAAAAGGTGCTTCTTCAGCTCAGAGCCATCAACGAGCTGTCCCGTAAAGAGTCTGCACAGGCCCTTTATACTTTTATCGAAAGCCTGCCGCCTTCACCAGCGCCCATATCCATGGCCCGCCTGCGCGCTCGCCTGAACCTCACTTCGCGTACCATCACGCAAAACGCGACCGTCCGTAAAGCGATGGAGCAGCTGAGGGAGATCGGCTACCTGGACTACACAGAGATTAAGCGAGGCAAAATCGTCTATTTCGTCATCCACTACCGGCGGCCAAAGCTCAGACCGGCAGAAATCCCGCTTGGCCTGCCCGATTTGCCTGAGGACGAGATTGAGGAAACCGCACCCCAGGGCGAAATGGTTATGCTTTCGCGAGAAGAGCTGGAACTGTTAGAAAAGATCCGTAGCGGTAAAAAACCGTAACCACTGTGGAGAGCAAAAGCGCCAGCAACCACTGCGATGAGCGTCAGTTTGCTCCTGTAAGTCACCGTTATGTCGGATAAGCAACCACTGTAATGAGAGGCGGATCTCATTACAGTGGTTGTTGAGCCAGCGTTAAGCAAGTCAGGCTCAAATACCTTCCTGCCTGGCTTTACCAAAACATGACTCTAGCCAGACACGCTGTACGCCTCGCTATTAAAGGTCACGCTCACCAGAGTGGATACATTTTTACCGCCGTTTTACTCACTATAGTGGTTATTACTCCCCATAGTGGTTTATTACTTTCCGCAGTGGTCAAAAGTTTACGCCTTTTTACTCGCTTCAGTGGTTAAGCGGAAACTGCCCGGCAGAAACCAGGAAGGGCGTTTTCTTCATTCTGAGAGCGGCGGTTGGTCACCTACGAAATGATATTAATGCTTTATATCGCTCGAGATGGACTGCTCTCGGGAGCTCGCTGACTACAGTCATCTTCGTGCGCACAATGCGGCAGGACAGCAGGCGTTCCTTCCATTTATTGATCCCTGTTCTGCAATCAACCAGCTATTTTTCAGCAGCCTGCCATACTCTGTTAACGAAAATTCGTGCGTTTATCATTTTTTATTTATCAGACGGCTGTGACGCAGCGGTTTATGAGGGCCAGATATGTTGCAGGAAAAAGTAGCGGTAATTACAGGTGGGACTTCTGGCGTAGGACGCGCCAGCGCACAGGCCTTTGCTGAAGCAGGCTATGCGGTAGCGGTGATTGGCCGTAGTGAACAAAGCGTAAAAGAGACTATTGAAGAGTTAAAACTGTTTGGTGTACAGGCATCGGGCGCGGCAGTAGATGTGGCAGACGGCGGCGCGCTGTTGGCGGCCGGTCGTAAAATCGAAGCCGAACTTGGTCCGATCAACGTCTGGGTTAACGCAGCCATGCTGACCGTGCTGGCGCCCGTTACGCAAATTACTGACGAAGAATTCCAGCGCGTCACCGATGTGACCTATCTGGGCTGCGTTCACGGCACCCGTACTGCGCTAACGCTGATGGGGGAACGTGACGAGGGGATTATCGTACAGGTAGGCTCAGCGCTCGCTTATCGTTCGGTTCCGCTACAGTCCGCTTACTGCGCGGCCAAAGCGGCAATCAGGGGCTTTACGGATTCGCTGCGCAGCGAGCTGCTGCATAACAACAGTTCGATTCGGCTGACTATGGTGCATCTGCCGGGCGTTAATACCCCTCAGTTTGACTGGTCGCGTAACAAAATGGGCAACACCGTTCAGCCTATGCCGCCCATTTTCCAGCCGGAGGTCGCCGCCAGAGCCATTCTTAAAGCCGCGCGCCATGCGCCGCGGGAAGTGTGGGTCGGGCGTTCCACATTCCAGTCCATCGTGGGCAATATGCTGTTCCCGGGCCTGCTGGATCGTATGATGGCAAAACAGGGCTGGAGCGGCCAGATTACCGAGGAGCCGGAGGTCGCTGGCCGGCCGGATAACCTGCATCAGTCCGTCGAAGGACTGCACCGCAGTCACGGCCGTTTTGATGAAAAAGCGGAGCAGCGTGCGCTTAATCTGAACGTCAACAACCCCGGATTGACCATTCTGGGCGTTGCTGCCGTGGCCTGGCTGGGATTACGCAGCTTGCGGCGCCGTTAAAGCCTCTGCACGAGCAGGAGGTGAGCATATCGCAATTTTTGAGTAAAAGGCGCTCACAGAGCGCCAGTTACCGCGAAAACTACTGCGTAAAGGCCTCGCGGAAGGCCTCCAGCGCCGCTGCCGAATCATCCGATGCCCAGCCTTCCAGCGCGACCGTGCCGTGATAGTCAATCTCCCGAAGCGCTCGCGCCACCGCCTTGTAATTGATCTCACCGGTGCCGGGCTCTTTACGGCCCGGTACGTCAGCTACCTGAATCTCACCGATATGTTTCTGGCTTTTACGGATCAGCTCAATCAGGTTGCCTTCGCCGATCTGTGCGTGATACAGGTCGAGATTCATTTTCAGCGCGGGGCTGTTAACGGCGCTGACCAGCGCCAGCGTATCGGCCGCCAACGCAAACGGCGTTCCCGGATGGTCAACGGGCAGATTGAGGTTTTCCAGCGTAAATATTCGTCCGGCGCGTTCGCCCATTCGCGCCAGCTGACGTAAGGTTTCCACAGCCTTAAGCCACATCGCACCAGTCACCACCTCGACCGGTTTTACCGGTAATCCTTTGTCATCCAGACCGGTTCCGTGAAGATTTAAAGCCGGACACCGTAGCCGCTCTGCGATCGCCAGCGAGGCTTCAGCGCTTTGCAGCAGCTGCCGGATATCGTCGTCATCGGTCAGATTACCGCTGAGATAGCCTGTCATGGAGGTGAAGCGCGCGCCGGTGGCGGCCAGCGCATCAATGTCTTTACCGGCCCATCCCCAGATTTCGACACCAAACCCCAGCGCATGAATACGCTTTACCCGCTCCACAAACGGCAGATCGAGGAAGACCATTTCGGCGCAAACGGAAAGCTGATAGCTGTTCATTAGCGTGCGTCCAGTTTGACGGGCTGACATTGTTTAACTGATTCAATGCAGGCCAGCGCAATTTCGAGCGCGTTACGCGCATCTTTGCCCGTAGCACGCGGCGTTTCGCCGGTGCGGATACAGCGCGCAAATTCGGCCATCTCCGCCACATAGGCTTCACGCAGCAGCTCGGAATCCATGCGGGAAGTTTCAATAACAATGCCGCCCTCGTGATAGCGCACGCAGTTGGTAGCGTTGATATTGCCCGCCTGCAGCATGCCTTTGCTGCCAAAGACTTCACCGCGGACGTCATAGCCATAGACCGCCTGAAAATTGGCTTCCGCCGTCGCGATGGCGCCATTGTCAAAGCGGATAGTCACTACTGAGGTATCCAGCAGGCCTTTGTCTTTAAAATCCGGACGCACCAGCGCGTCGGCCAATGCGTAAACCTCCACCGGTTTTGCGCCGGGGTTAAAATGCAGCAGCGTATCGAAATCATGGATAAGCGTTTCAAGAAAAATGGTCCACTGCGGGATGGGGGCCGGATCGCGCAAGGCCGGATCGCGAGTGACCGAACGGCTTAACTGAGTCGTGCCGTTCACGCCCGATTTCACCGCCGCAATCGCAGCGGCAAAGCCGCCGTCAAAACGACGGTTAAAGCCGACCTGCAATACCACACCGGCATGGCTGGCCGCCGCGATCGCACGGTCCGCTTCCTCAAGGGTTACCGCCATCGGCTTTTCGCAAAAGACGTGTTTTCCCACGCTGGCGGCCGCTATGACCCATTCAGCATGAGTACGCGCGGGGGCAGCAATAGCAATGGCGTCAATGTCCGGGTCCTGCAACAGCGCATGAAGATCGCTGTAGGCTTTTGCCACGCCGAGCTTTTGCGCCAGCTTTTCCGCCGCGCCGGGCTGCGGATCGGCTACGGCCGCCAGCGTCGCGCCCGGCACGCGCCAGGCAAGGTTTTCAGCATGGAAACTGCCCATCCTTCCTGCACCGATAAGTCCCACTCGTACAGTTTTCATCATCACAGCACTCCTTATTATTTAGTGTTTGCCCAGTCGGGCAGGGAAGATTGTTCAGCGGGCCGCGTCGCCCTGGCTGCGAAGCGGCGGGATTTGGAAAGCATCAGCGGTTCGATATGTTCAAGAGAGACGCCACGCGTTTCCGGCAGGAAGCGCTGTACGAACCAGAACGCTACCAGGCATCCCACCGTGCACAGCATCAGCGGAAAAGCGCCGTGGAAATGCGTCATCAACAGGGCGCTGCGGTTCATCATGGGGAAGCTTTGCGTGACGATAAAATTCGCCACATACATGGAAGAGAAGGCGAAACCCATCGCCACGGCGCGCATGCGATTAGGGAAAATCTCTGAAATTAGCAGCCACGCGCCAAGACTCCACGACAGCCCGAAAATCAGAACGAAGGCCACCAGCCCAATCACCGGCAGCATGCCGTCAATCTGCGCGATAAACGCCCATGAGGTGAACATCAGGCACAGCGCGCATCCTATTGCGCCCCAGCGCAGCAGCGGCTTCCGGCCAAAGCGGTCGATGGTGCTCAGACAGACTGCCACGCCCGCCAGCAGCGCCACGCCCAGAAAAATGCTCTGGAACAGCGAATCCTGGGTGCTGCCGGTAATGTTCTGCAGCAGGGACGGCGCGTAATAAAGCAGGATATTGATACCGGAAACCTGCTGCAAAATGGCGATCGCGCAGCCTGTCAGCAAAATGTAGCGTGCACGCGGGTCGCGCAGAATGCCGCGCTGGCTGGACTGGGCAGGTGCGTCCTGAGAAGAAGCCAGAATTTCCGTGAGTAAACGCTCGGCGTGTTGCGCGTTGGACAGGCGGGTCAGCACCTGGCGAGCGCGATCCGTTTTACCTTTCAGCGCCAGCCAGCGGGGAGATTCCGGCATCAACGGCACCAGCAGCAGGAACAGCGCGCAGGGCACCACGCCGGAAGCCAGCATCCAGCGCCAGCCCTCGCTGACGATCCAGGCATGCGGCATACCGCGCGCAATCAGATAGTTAACGATATACACCGTGACCTGGCCGCCAACCATCAGCATTTGCTGCAAGCCAAGCATACGGCCGCGCCAGTCCTTGGGGGAGATTTCCGCGATATAGAGAGGGGTAATCGCTGACGCCATTCCTACCGCCAGCCCGCCAATTAGTCGATAGAGCACAAAACCCGTCAGCGAATGGGCGAGAGCGGATCCCACGGCGGAAATAACAAAGAGTACGGCGGTAATAATCAACGTGGACTTGCGCCCGATACGGTCTGAAACGTATCCCACGCCCCATGCGCCCGCCACGCACCCCAGAATAACGTTTGAAACGGCCCAGCCGCTTTCCCACGCAGAAAGGTTGAGATGTTCTGTTAAAGGCTCAATTACGCCGGAGATCACCGAAGCGTCATAGCCAAGGATCACGCCGCTGAGTGAAGCAATCGAACAGATGAAAAGAATCAACCGGATATTATGTTTATGCATCAAAACCCCTTTCCTTTTAACGCTTTCAACGTGTCTGTAAGAGGTATTGCAAAGGGCATGCCAACCGGTAAGGGGCCTGTAATGTGAAGTACCACACAGTTAGAGATCACAAACTGGAAACAAAATTTACATGTCAACTTAACATGTAAATAAAATGGACATTCCATACCTTAAAGGATGTGTAGATGAAAAACCTGAGCCGGCTACCCTTTAAAGACGAGAGCGATCCTATCTTCAGCCTGCCGGACAGCACGGAAGTCACGGAGTGGGACAGCCTGCTGTGGCAAGGCTGGCACAGCTTTACGGGCGGCAAACAGCCGGGCTGGATGCGGCAAAGCATTTTGCATTCCTGGCAGCGTTCTCGGGCGCTTAATATCGATCCGGAAACGTTCAGCTATATTTCCCCATCGCCAGACGAACTGGCCGCTATCCTGGAACAAAATGCAGAGATGATTCAGGTTGCGCGCAGCATTATGGAAAACCTGCTGGCCTATAATCCGGACGGCCATATCAACCTGACGGATGCTGACGGGGTAACCTTGTATTATTGCGGTGCCGATCTGACGCCCGTTGGCAGCATTTTGCGTGAGGAGGTGCTGGGCACCAACTGTACCGCGCGCTGCCTGATTGAACAGCGGCTGGTATACGTGTTAAGCGGTGAAAACTGGAAGCTGGATCTGCGTAGAAGGCATCGGCAGTGCGCCGCCGCGCCGGTGCGTGATAAGAACGGCAAGCTGGCTGGCGTGCTGACGCTTACCGCCACGCCGGATAAGTTCAACACGCACACGCTGGGCACCGTTCAGGCAGCGGCGGAGACGATAGGCCAACAGCTGCAGCTGCGTCATTTGCTCGCCGAGCAGCAATCTATCCTGGAAACGCTGAATGAAGGGGTAATCGTCTGTGACCGCCACGGCAGCATCAAAACGCTTAATCGCTATGCCCGCCAGATTTTTTGTGGCCTCGATCCGGAAGCGGGATCCATTGATGCGCTGCTGCGTCCGCAGGACGTCTCGCTGCTCAGCCTGCCTTTCTGTAACGATCGCGAGCTGCTTTTTATGCCCGGGGGCAAAGAGCCGGTCTCCTGCCTGGTTTCACTGATGCCCGCGCCTGACGGCGGGCGCGTATTGTCTCTGCGCGAAAACCAGCGTATCCGCGCCATTACCCGGCGGGTGATGGGCGTGAGCGCCAGCTATACGTTCGATATGATCCGCGGCTATTCGCTGCCGCTGCAGCAGGCTATTCAGCAGGCAAGGGCCAGTAGCCGCACCGACAGCACCGTGCTGTTGACGGGTGAAAGCGGCACGGGTAAGGAGCTGTTTGCCCAGGCGATCCATAATGCCGGCCCGCGCCAGCAGGAGCCTTTCGTGGCGCTGAACTGTGGCGCGCTGCCGCGGGATCTGGTACAGAGCGAGCTGTTTGGCTACGCTGATGGCGCATTTACCGGCTCGCGGCGAGGCGGATCGGCCGGAAAATTTGAGCTTGCCGACGGCGGAACGCTGTTTCTCGACGAAATTGGCGAAATGCCGCTGGAAGCACAAACCAGCCTGCTTCGGGTGATCCAGGAAAGCGAAGTGGTGCGTATTGGCGCCGCGCATCCTCTTAAGGTCAACGTCCGTATTATTGCCGCTACCCACTGTAATTTGTCCGATGCCGTGGAGAAAGGCGCTTTCCGCCGCGATCTGTACTATCGCCTCAATGTTGTTTCCCTCAATATTCCCCCGCTACGCGAGCGGCGTGAAGACATTCCGGGCCTGGTAAATACTTTCATTCAGGCGCTTTGTAACCGGCTGAAGCGCATCGCCCCGGCTGTTTCACCGCAGGCGATGGCCTGTTTACAGGCCTGGCAATGGCCCGGCAACGTGCGCGAGCTGGAAAACCTGGTCGAACGGATGGTGAATTTATGCGAGGGGATGGAAATCAGCCAGCAGGATCTGCCCGAGGAGATGCGACAGGGAGATCCTGTTGCTCAGCCAGCGTCCGGGCAGGCTTCGCTGCATGAAAAAGAGCGCCAGCACGTGCTCGAGGTGTTGAGTGCAAATAAGGGAAATATGCGTCAGTCGGCCCGGCTTCTGGGAATTTCACGCACTGCGCTTTACAATAAATTAAATCAGTGGCAGGTGGATCTCATTGCCCTGCGCAAAAACATGCGCAGCCCGGTGTAGGCTGGTGAAGCATGACGGCACAGTTGCACAGCGCGTACAACGTCAGTGCCGGAAAAACACTAAGCGGGCCCGATGTGCGTTAAAATGGTGACCAGACTATATTGCGGTCACATTTCGTTAACGGGAGCTCACTGAGCGAAGCTAAAAAAAATGACTGAACAAAAACTTCCTGCCGCCACGCGCGGCCCGTCCGATCACACCCTTCGTGACCAGATTGTCAATGCCGCCATGGAGTACTTCAGCCATTACGGCTTTGAGAAAACCACCGTGTCCGATCTGGCTCGCTCGGTGGGCTTCTCCAAGGCGTATATCTATAAGTTCTTCAGTTCAAAACAGGAGATAGGTGAAGTCATCTGCGCCAGCTGCCTTACGCAGATAACCCAACGTCTGAACGCCGCGCTGGAAGAGGCGCCTTCGGCCACGGAGAAAATGCAGTGCCTTTTTCAGACGCTTACGGTGGCGGGGAGCGAGCTGTTTTTTCGGGAACGCCGCCTTTTTGATATCGCTGCTGCGGCTTCGCGCGATCGCTGGTCGTCGGCAGAGCGGTATGAAGCCTGGCTGCGCGAAACCACCGTTGCCATTCTGCGCGAGGGGCGCGAGGCGGGAGAGTTTGAGCGTAAAACGCCGCTGGACGAAACGGCTGCCGCTGTTTATCTGGTGCTCAGGCCCTACGCCGATCCGGTGCAGCTGCAGGCCGCCCTTGATACGGCCAAAGAAGATGCCAGCCGCCTGGCTGCGCTGGTGCTGAGAAGCCTTGCGCCTTGATTGCCTATTTTTTGGGGCATGGCTCAGAGAAGGGCGCACTTATGCTGCTATTAAATAAGATAACTTATGCGCTGGCCCGATCCCTTTTTGCCCGCCTGCCTGCTGACCGCGCATGGCGACAGCCAGCGCGGCCAGGCTGCGTCAAGAGGCGCTGACAGACCTTAAAAGCGCTCAGCAGAGAGATGCGGCGGGAGTCGGGGCAACGGTGAATTGCCCCTCGTTATTGGCTTTTAGAAAAAGTCAGGCCTGCGCAACCACGATATTTACGGCTTCCAGCGTCGCAGGGAAGTACTTTCTTCATAGGGAAGCCTGGAAGGCAGTGAGATTAATTCAATTACGCTGCCCCAGGGCGTCCGGCCGTAGCAGAAAAAGTTATTGTCTCCTGCCTCGGTCGGAAACATCAGCGGCTGCGGAGACGTAAACATTTTCCCGCCGGCACGCTCAAACAGGCCGATGGCTTCGTTAATGTCATCAACGTAAACGGCAAAATGCTGGATGCCGTAATCGCTGGGCCGTACGGGCTGATGCTGCTCCGGCCCCTGCATTTCAAACAGCTCAAGGCCGGGGCCGTGCTGTAGTTTCATCATCCTGACCGTGGTGATTCTGGTTCCCGGAAACAGGTTCAGGATACTTTCCGTCTCTTCGCCTTTCACGTCGTCGTCCGAGGGCGACACGGAGTCGTAGATAACTTCAGCCCCAAAAGCTTCTGAAAAGAAGCGGGTTGCTTCTTCAATATCAGAAACGGTGATGCCAACATGGTCCATACCGCGAACGGTGCCGGTAGACATAATTTCCTCCAAAGATTTTACAGACAGGGTAAAGGTGTTGCTCAGCTCTGCTTTACCGCCATTTCTGCCAGCGCGCTGAGCTGAGCCGCAATCAGGCTGCGGGTATCCGCATCCGTTATGGTGCAGCTTTGCGGATCGAGCCGGGATGAAGCCTGGCTAATCATCACTTCAGGCTTGTTCAGGACGCTGCCGTCCAGAAAGACCAGGATCTGACGCAGATGATATTGTGCCCGGGCGCCGCCTATGGCACCGGACGAGGCCGTCAGTATGGCGACGGGTTTGCCGGCAACCGGCGTGTCGGACAGGCGTGAAAGCCAGTCCAGGGCATTTTTAAGGGCACCCGGCACGGAATAGTTATATTCAGGCGTGACGATAATCAGCGCGTCCGCTGCCGAGATCGCTTTGCCCATTGCCATCACGGTCTCGGGAAATCCCTGGGCTTGCAGATCGGCATCATAGTGCGGGATATCGCCCACAGAGCCGAGCGGGCTGATGTCCACGCCTGGCGGCGCCAGCGCAGCAAGATTTCGCGCCACAACCGCATTGAAAGACCCTGCCCGAAGGCTGCCCAGCAGGGACACGAACGTAAGGGGTTTTGTCTGTGACATAACGATTTCCCGGTTCAGACGAATTTTCCGGCCGTGGCCGGTCGTGTGTTTATATGCTGACTTCAGTCTGGTATAGAATTAAACATCGATAAACACGCTATAAGTCGCCAGTGAGTAAACTTTATGTCTACCGAATTAACGGCCGAATCCCTGCGGGGGATCACGAATTTTGTTATCACGGCAAAATCGAGCAGTTTTACCGAGGCCGCAGAGCAGTTGGGCATCACAAAATCTGCGGTCGGCAAGAGCGTGGCAAGGCTGGAGGAAAGGCTGGGTACACGGCTGTTCCACCGTTCAACCCGTAAACTGAGCCTGACCAGCGATGGAGAAGCCTATCTGACAAGCTGCCTGTCGGCGCTGGAAATCCTGGACTCTGCTGAAAACATGCTCAGCAGACGTCAGGACAACCCTGCGGGCACGGTTCGTATCGATATGCCGGCATCATTTGGTCGCAACCTGATGATGCCGATACTGCTGGAGCTGACAGCCCGCTATCCGGCTTTGCGGCTGGCGCTGACCTTTAATGACCGTCTTATCGATCCGGTTGAGGAGGGGGTGGATCTGGTGCTGCGCCTGGGCGAACTGCAGAGCACGGATGAGCTGATTGCCCGGCGCCTGAGCCGGCAGCGTCTTTTCCTGTGCGCGTCCCCCGGTTATCTTGAACAACACGGCGTGCCTGACGACATTGAAGCGCTGAAAAAGCACCGCTGCATAATGGGCTTCCGGCGCGGGGCGCCCCTTGCCTGGCGGTTACGTCCGGTGGCAGAGCGGGAAATAAAGTTTATATCCGGTACGGCGCATCAGATAAGCGACGGCGACGCCATGCTGCTGGCCTGTCTGGCAGGGGCAGGGGTTGCGCAGTTTCCGGAGTCGATGGTGGGCAGCCATATCACCGCCGGCCATCTTGTTACCATCATGGCCGACCATATGCCGGTTCCGGTTGCGCTTAGCGTGGTCTGGCCCCGGACACGCCATCTCATCCCGAAAGTCCGGATTATTGTGGACGAACTGCTGAAAAAAGCCGACGAGGGTTATTTCGGCGAGCTCAGGTAGCGTTTTTGTCAACACACAGTTGATTTCACGCCTGTTTACTCACTTTCGGCAGGCTTATATTCTGGCCGTCCCGTAGACGGGTACACGCAGCTGCGCAGTCATCACTTTACGTCGGCAGCTCAGCAGTCAGCCTGCTTATAAGACCCGGCAAATAAAAGATGACGGCTATCCGCTTTTCTCACGGTCCATAAGTAAATGCGCAGGCTGGCCGGTTTCGACCATACGCAACATCAGGCTGAGCTCTGCCGGCGAAAGAATGCCTTGGGCGATATTATTTTCAATGCGGTCATGCCGGTCAATTTTCTCCCTGCCAGCGAGATTGTTTTCCGACAGGCTTTTGACAAGGGCTTGCCGATCGCCGTCACCCGGCCCGAGAGAAAGTTTGGCCCTCAGGTTGTCAGCAACAATTTCCTTACCCAGATTCTTCAGCTCCACCTCCGTGTCATTATCAATATACCCCGCTGATGCCTCTGTAATCAGACGGTTATAGGGGATACGTCCCTGCCAGGGGGCATGGCGTTCAGGCGTGAACAGGGATTTAGGTTCAAGGTAAACGACGTTATGCCCTAACAGACTCAGCGGTTCAAGCGCGCCGCTGCGCACGCCGATGAAGGCTTTCCCGTTTGATTTCTGCATTATCCGATCAAGAAAATACCACTGATTGACACGCTCTTTCAGAAGCGCAGATTTTTGCCAGAATTTGCTGAGGTCGGGCGTACTGCGATTTTCCCAGGGATGGCGATCTTCAGTGCGATTTTTGTACTCATTTCGGAAGCCGTCCCCGATATAGGCTATCGGCGTTCCCTGCTTTTCCAGCGCAGCATGGATAAGCTCAAACATACGGGGATTGGCAAACGCCTCTTTCTGGCGGGCAGAGGCGGCGTCACGAACCGGCGTCTCAAATGGCTTGTTTGTTTTCCATAATAAGACGGAGTTATCTTTCAGGCCCGTTTCCTTAATTGTGCTGTCAACAAGGCTGTCAAGCTCTGCCCGGGCCTCTTCATTAACCAGGCCGTAAACCAGCTTTCTGATTTCAGCGCCGGAACGTACCGGGTCATCATTGTCTTCCCAGTGTTTTGCCATCATTACCGTTGTGGCGGAGATATGGAAGAGATGGCTGTCGGGAGAGGCATTCTGTGGTTCACAGATGGCGGATTTTTCTCCCAGTACCGTGGTGAAATTTTTCCGGTTCTCCGGATCGTTAAAACTGCCGCTAATGTGGTTCAGCGGGGTTTCACCGTCATAGCGCACTACGGAAAGCCGTTTGTTGATACTTTCCTGACTCACGCCAGACTTTTTCAGGGCATCCGTAATGATTTCAAACGCTTCCATGGCGTATTTTTTTTCAGCAGGCAGTACCGGTTGCTTCTCGCTGTAGCCGATGGTGAGCTTCATTTCCGGATACGTCAGCATTGTCAGAATGGCAGAATACCGATCGCCCACGGCATAACCCGGCATGAATACAGCGGAAGGCTGATTTTTTATATCCGGTATGGTGTTCCATACCGCTTCATCATGGGGCCAGAGTGTGCCGTTGAGTATTCCCTTCCCTGTTTTTTTATCGATCCAGGCTTCCTGATTTTTCCCAACGGTCTTTGCACTGGCACCATAACGTCTTCCACGCTCAGAAGCCTGTCTGCGAAAATCATTCAGGACATCGCTGTCATGAATGACATTTGGTGACGAGGCTGCGCGCGGCAGCAAAACCGACGGGGGACGGAGATTATTGTCAAACTTGGCCAGATGTTTTTTATCGCCTTCCACCATGCTACGGGACAGTGCATCTTTGTATCCCACAAGCAACTTTCTGTTGCCGGAAATCCCCTTGTCTGCTTCCGGATGATGACCGTGCTGTTTCGCCTCAGAGGAGGGCTCTGTAGGCGGTTCGCTGTCACGGGCGGAGGCCGCGCCCGCTGTCAGGCGACTTTCATCTGCAGACGTATTACTGGAAGGTGAGTCACTGACAGGAGGCTGATTATGAGTATGTTTATGACCGGAAATATACATGGCTTTCTTTGTTCATATTGGTGAGGACTATTAAAGTGGTTGGAAAGTTTATTTTGTTCCTTTATCAACCATCACCATCGGAAAAAATAACCTCAAAGGCCCTGTGTGCGCCATATCTGGCCTTCTGTACGGATACACCCCGTAATCAACCTGAAGCAATTCATCATCCTGCTAAAGCACCGTAATGTGTTTTTGCCGTAAAACCTCAAGCATTTGTTTATCAGGCTCACCATCTGTGATCGGCGCCAGGTCGCCAATAGCAAACGCAGAATGCCCGAAGCATGCATCGTTGCTCATGCTCAATAAAAAATTGTTATCACGTTCGCCGTTTCTGCTGAATAACCTTTCGTCCTGTGTCTGATTTATAATTTTTAGGGATATGCCCTCAGCGTGCCGTTGCGGTGTACACTAGCGAGCTGGATTCAAATCACCACAATATGGAGTCTATGTGCCCCGGGCCTGGTTTTTTCTTTTAATGGCAATAGTGTCTGAAGTAAGCAGCGTTATATTGATGAAATTATATTCGACGCAAGGCAATCTTACGGGCATGTTGTTTATGTATTTCGCCATCGGTTTGTCTTTTACTTTTATGGCGCTTGCGCTGAAAAAAATCTCACTTGCGGTAGCTTACGCAACCTGGGAATCACTGGGTCTGCTCGCGATAGCCGTTATTGGCAGCTTCTTCTTCAGAGAGCATCTGAGCGTACTTCAGCTTACGGGAATTGGCCTGTTGCTGGGGGGCGTTGTAGTCGTTAATATCGCAGAAAATGCGCAGAATGAATAAATGTCGATATTTATCCCCTATTACTATCTTGCGATAGCCATCCTGCTTGAAGTAACGGCTAACGTCTTTCTTCAGCGTTCGGCCGGTATGGCCAAAAAGATTCCGGGCGCAGTGGGCATACTGCTTATTCTTGCATCCTTTACTGCGTTAGCGCAGGCCTTGAAAGGCCTGGAGATGGCCACTGCGTATGCCATATGGGGAGGCTGCGGCATTCTTTTAACCGCACTGTCCGGATGGATTATTTTCAGGCAACCTCCTGGTCGCAAAGCGTGCGCTGGCTTGCTTATGATTACGGCAGGCCTGCTGCTGCTTGAGCTTGGGTGATAATATTTTAAGCCTGCCACGATACTCTCTTTTGCTTCAACTCACCCAGCTGGCAGGCGCTTCTTGCCCTGCCTCTGTGTCCGCTAAGGCGCCAGAGTGGCAGCCACCGCATCTTTCGGGCTACTGACGCCTGGGTAAAGTAACGCAAGAAAAAATTATGCCGTTTACCGCACGCGCGTGGCGGCAAGCCTGTTATACATCTAGAGCGCCCGCAGTAGCCTGACTGCCTGCGCCAACGCGCGGTTATTCACGGCATCAGTCAGTGTTTCAGGTGACGGCCGTAAGGAAATGGCTTCCTTACGGCCAGCAACGTCACCATTCAACGCAGATTTTACCCACGTGAGCGCCGCTTTGCTGATAAGAGAAAGCCTCGCCAAGCTCCTCATATTTAAAAACACGATCGATTACCGGCTTCTTGTTCATTATCTCAAGGGCTTTAACAAAATCACACTGATCCTGGCGGCTTGCCACAATCACGCCTTTAATTTGCACCTGCTTCGCCAGAAGGGAAAGGACAGACAAGGCAGCCTCATCGCCTGAAAGGATACCAATCTGCGCAATATGACCGCCTACCTTGATCGATTTCAGGGATTCATTCAGGGTTGCCGGTCCGCCTACTTCGACCACATGGTCTACGCCAAACCCCTGGGTCAGCTCAAGAACTTTATCTCCCCATGCAGGCGTTGTTCTGTAATTGATAATTTCATCAGCGCCCAGTTCGCGCACAAAGGCGAGCTTTTCATCGGAGGATGAGGTAGCAATGACTTTGGCCCCCATTGCTTTAGCTATCTGTAAAGCAGCGACGGAGACGCCGCCGGTTCCCTGAACCAGCACCGTTTCTCCTGCCTTAAGGTGCCCGTCTGTTACCAGCGCCCGCCAGGCCGTCAAAGCCGAGGTGGTGATGGTGGCTGACTCTGTATGGCTCCACCCCTTCGGCGCATGGGTAAAGGCGTTTTCCGAACGTACAACGTATTCACTGGCCATGCCATCAACACCGTCGCCGGGCGTGTGCGCAAAGCCGCCCACGGCGGGTACAGGCTTGCCAGCCAGCCAGTTGGGGAAAAATGTAGAGACCACGTGTTCGCCTGCTTTAAACGCTTCAACGCCTTCTCCAACCTCCTCTACTATTCCCGCACCATCTGACAGCAGGATCCGTCCATCTTCAGTAGGAAACTGCCCGGTTGCGACGATTAAATCATGAAAGTTTAGCGAGCTGGCTTTAACCGCAACCCGAATTTCACCTTTGCCGGGCCTGCCCGGATCGTCAATATCTGACACGATAATGTTATCCAGGCCGCCGGGGGCTTTAAGCTGTATTGCTTTCATCGGGGATCTCCTGTTTGGGCATGCGTTTTATGTAATAACCCAGTTTAAACATAATTACAGGGTCACGCTGTCGAAGAGGGCCTTTTGTTACACTGGTGGAATTATAAAAAGCGTTTAAGCTGTCCGTCCGGCCACCTCCAGCAATATATCTATAACGGATTTAGCGGCTAAACCCGGTACTGACGTGCTGCCAATGTGATGGATCTGCGCAATGACGTTATTCAGCGTTATCTGTAGCAGCAAGCTTTCCGCTTCACAGCGCGCAGGCCACTGCAACAATCGTTACTTTTTGCATGTTTGCTCTTCCCCATTGCCTGGATATCGCCTTAATGAAGGCTGGATGCCTGGCTCGCAGACCGGCCGACAGGAAGGTTTTTTGCTTATTACCATGCCCCATATTGTAGCTTGCACACGGAAACGCTCTGTTTCTCTCCAGGGCGGCAGCGAGAAGAAGGTGAACCAGAAAAAATGCGGTACATGCTTAGCGGGCCGCCACCCGGCTGCCAGCTGTGCATCCTCTTTGACAGGGATCTTTGCGCAACGGTAGTCCTGTCTCAGTTTTGATCATGAAGAAGGTTCATGTTCATTGAAAACAAATCACTTTTCCTCAACCAGCGACTCAGGCATAAAGTATGGATTGTTAATAACTTTAGATAATATGAAATCTGGGATGCCCTGAAAGGCAACAAATAAATCAGATTTATAACAAACCAGGATACCAGACGGCCATGAACAAAGCGTTTACCTTTACCATTAAAAGCCTTCGTTTCGACGAAAACTATAACCCCTCCGGGAGTACGCGCATCACCACCAACTTTGCCAATCTGGCGAGAGGTGAGAGACGTCAGGAGAATCTGCGTAACGCTTTAGTGATGATTGATAATCGCTTCAATGCGCTGGCGCACTGGGATAATCCCAAAGCGGATCGCTATTCCGTTGAGCTTGAAATTATTTCCGCTGAGTTAAACGTTGAAGTGAAAGGCAATGCCTTTCCGGTGATTGAAATATTAAAACCTACCATTATTGATAAAAGCACCAGTGAACGTATCGATGGTATCGTAGGCAATAACTTTTCCTCTTACGTACGCGATTACGACTTTAGCGTCTGGCTGCCGGAGCACAATAAAAGCCAGCCCGAATTTACTATCCCCGAAGATTTTGGCAAGCTGCATGGTAATATATTTAAACGCTTCGTTAATTCAGCGGCCTACACGGAAAATTTTAATAAAGCGCCTGTGATATGCCTGAGCGTTTCCACTAAAAACACCTATTGCCGCACGACTAATCAGCATCCTGTACTGGGCTTTGAATATCAGCAGGATGAGCCTTCTCTGACCGATATCTATTTTGCCAAAATGGGGCTGCAGGCGCGCTATTTCATGCCGCCCAACAGCGTTGCGCCTTTGGCCTTTTATTTTCATGGTGATTTGCTCAGTGATTACACCAATCTTGAGCTAATCAGCACCATCAGCACGATGGAAACCTTCCAAAAAATTTACCGGCCTGAGATTTACAATGCTAATTCCGCCGCAGGGGCATTGTATCAGCCCAACCTGACACACCAGGATTATTCGTTAACCCGAATTGTTTATGATCGAGAAGAGCGCAGCCAGCTGGCTGTTGAGCAGGGCAGGTTTACTGAAGAGCACTTCATTAAACCCTACCAGACTATTCTTGAGCAGTGGTCTGCCAATTCCGCTCTTTGATAAACCGAAAATATAAGGTCATCTTTTATGAAAAAGCTTTTACCGACATCCACTGCTGGCAGCTTACCTAAACCTTCCTGGCTTGCGCAGCCGGAGACGCTCTGGTCACCCTGGAAATTGCAGGATCGGGAACTGATTGAGGGCAAGCAGGATGCCCTTCGCCTGTGCCTTGACGATCAGCTGCAGGCAGGCATTGATATCGTCAGCGATGGCGAGCAAACGCGCCAGCATTTTGTCACGACGTTTATTGAGCACCTCAGCGGCGTGGATTTTGAAAAACGTCAGATCGTCAAAATCCGCGATCGCTATGATGCGAGCGTTCCTACGGTCGTGGGCGAGGTGACCCGGCAAAAGCCCGTATTTGTTGAAGATGCTAAATTTTTACGTCAGCAAACCCAACAGCCTATTAAATGGGCCTTGCCCGGCCCTATGACCATGATCGATACGCTTTACGACAGCCATTATAAAAGCCGCGAAAAGCTGGCCTGGGAATTTGCCAAAATTCTTAATCAGGAAGCCAGAGAGTTAGAGGCGGCCGGTGTCGATATTATCCAGTTTGACGAGCCGGCTTTTAATGTCTTTTTTGATGAGGTTAACGACTGGGGAATTGCCGCGCTGGAAAAAGCCATCGAAGGGCTTAAATGTGAAACCGCCGTGCATATTTGCTATGGCTACGGCATTAAAGCCAATACGGACTGGAAAAAAACGCTGGGTTCAGAGTGGCGACAGTATGAAGAGGTTTTCCCTAAGCTGAAAACGTCGGCTATCGATATCATTTCGCTGGAATGCCAGAACTCTCATGTACCAATGGATCTTATCGAACTGATCCGCGGCAAAAAGGTGATGGTTGGGGCTATCGATGTGGCGACCAATGCCGTTGAGACGCCCGAAGAAGTAGCCAATACGCTACGTAAAGCGCTCCAGTTTGTCGATGCCGACAAGCTTTATCCTTCCACCAATTGCGGCATGGTGCCTTTATCCCGTCAGGTAGCAAGGGGCAAGCTGAATGCCCTCAGCGCCGGCGCAGAAATCGTTCGTAGAGAAATTTTGGCCAGGTAACCTTGCTGACCAGCTAATTTTCTGAAAACTCAGTCCGGATTGGGCCATGCCAGCCGGACTGAGTGATAAATACCGTATTCAGCAACGTTATTCCCTGCCAGGACGTCTCCCAGCTATCTCCTGTTCATCCCGGATCATTCAGCGCTCCCTGTCTGCAACCTTTACCTGCGCATTGTGAAATACACCACATAATTTAATCGGTACTCTCAAGAGTTTCTTCACGATGACGATACAAACAGTAATCATCTGCCTTTCGGTATTCTCCCATGAAAGTTTCAACCCGTATTGTCGGAGGCTTCGGCCTCATGGTACTGCTGCTGGTCATTTGCGCCGGCGTGGCTATCAATGCTCTTAACCACGCCCGGGACGATATGGGTGACGTGGTAAACGTCAAAATGAAAAAGTTCCAGCTTGCGCTGGATATGCGCGCCAGCGTACGTGATTTGTCTATCGCGGTAAGAAACCTGGCGTTGCTGACCGACCCGAAGGAAATGGCGCCCGAATGGGACCGCGTGCAGACCCAGAAACGTCTGTTCCTCAAAAACCGTGAGGAGCTGGGTCGGCTGATGGAAACGGATTCGGTACCGGCGGGCCGGGAGGCATACCGGAAAATAGTGGAAAGAGAAGGACCGGCGCTGGCAAGCTTTGAAAAGGCAGGTCAGCTTGGATTGCAGAATCTGCAGCAGGAGACCGTGACTTACCTGATGACCGTCTCTCGCCCGGCGCAGCGGTCGCTGCAGGAAGCCCTCAATACCCTGACAGAGGTGCAGATGCAAAATGCCCGCAGCGCCGTGGAAAGCAGCAGCGATCAAAGCCGTCGTGCCGGGCTTCTGTTGGTCGGCCTGGTGCTGGTATCTGTGCTGCTTGCTGGCGGCACCGGTTTCATGACTATACGGATCCTGATGCGCCAGCTGGGCGGTGAACCGGCGCAGGCGCAGGTACTGGCGGCAGCGATAGCCGACGGTGACCTGACGTCTCAGGTCATGCTTCGTCCCGGCGATAATACCAGCATGCTGGCATCGCTCGCCCAAATGCAGAATCGCCTGGGCGAACTGGTATCGAGGATTAAGGACGCTTCGGCTTCCGTAGCCCTTGCCTCTGATGAAATCGCCAGAGGGAATACCGAACTCTCGGCCCGTACTGAACAGCAGGCAGCTGCGCTGCAGGAAACGGCCGCAAGCATGGAAGAGTTAACCGCGACGGTGAAAAGCAACACGGCGGGCGCCACTTATACGGCTGGATCGGCGCGGGAGGCGGCCGCGCTTGTCCGTGACGGTGAAAAAAACGTGCGCCAGATGACCGAAACGATGGCCGATATCTCTGCCAGCGCGGCGAAGGTTCGCGATATTACCGGCACCATTGAGAGCATTGCCTTCCAGACGAATATTCTGGCGCTGAATGCGGCGGTTGAAGCCGCACGCGCTGGCGAACAGGGGCGGGGATTTGCCGTGGTGGCCAGCGAGGTCCGCACGCTGGCGCAGCGTAGCGCGACGGCAGCGCGGGACATCAAAGGCCTGATTGAAAACGCGGTGACCATGGTGGAGGCTGGCGTGGTAGTGGCCGACGGCACTGCGGAAAATATCATGAGCGTGACCGGGAAGGTCAGCGAGCTGGCTGAGGCAATGGATGAAATCGCGCTGGCTTCAAACGAGCAGATGCAGGGCATTTCTCAGGTGACCGTGGCCGTTGGCCAGATGGACGGCGTAACCCAGAGCAACGCCGCGCTGGTAGAGGAGTCCACGACCGCTTCTCAATCGCTGGCGGAGCAGGTTCATGCCCTGAGAGGAATGGTGGATACCTTCCGCGTCTGAAGAGGAGAGCCCCGGGAGCAGGCTAAAAAGCCGCTCCCGGCTGGCTCGCTATGCAACCGATAAACCATCCCCGACGCTTTTCTTCTGTCCTTTGACTGCGTGCACGGCGGGTCATGACGCCTCTCAAGAGGATATCCAATGCCGGGCCTGAAACCGGAGCCGATCGCGCAACGTTGCCCTTGTGTCGGCCAGTCAATGCCGGTGTACAGGCTGGACGAATGCAGTAAAATTATTGAGATAAAACAGGATGCTACGTGTTAATCTTAGCAATCTTTAAGGCCGGGCCGGTGCCTGGTGATGCCATTCTTACATTTGTCGTCTGACAGCAGTAATGAAATCGGCCCGGACGATGCAGAAAGCAGCTAAAATTGACGTTAAATTAAATATCTGGAGTAGCTTATGAACGATGAAATCCCGCTTAAATACTACGACATCGTGGATGAGTATTCGACAGAATGCGCAGCACCCGTGGCTGAGGTAGAGCGTAAATCCCTGGCGCACTATTTCCAGCTGCTGCTCGATCGCTTATCAAATAATGAAGAGATCGGTGAAGACGCGCAGAAAGAGATGGCTAAAGAAGCCGGTATCAACGAGAGCCGTATCGATGATATCGCCTCGTTTCTTAATCAGTGGGGCAACGAGTAGTTTTGTCACAGCAGCCGTTAAGGCTGCTTGTCTGTGTCGGCAGCAATTTTTTCAGATAACTTTACTGAGCGAAAATTAGTACCCCTGTGTGATAATATTTATCGGAAATAAATCGCTGTAAATTTAAGTAAAAACGAATGATTTATAACAATAACGAACCGAAGATATTAAGCCAAATTTAACCGTTATTTACCCCGTTATTCAGGGCTAAAATTCAGGATCCGGACAGGAAAAGATGCCACCATTACTCCCCCTTCGCACGATAACGGTTTTGGCGCTGATGATTGTGGCGGGCTGTTCTTCCCATAAGCCCGATGAAGCGAACGATAATAGTCCCGATACCACCCATCGCGCTGGCGAACCCGATCTTATTCCGGTTATCGCGGCATTACATGACCAGATGTACGCATGGGAAGGGACGCCTTACCAGTGGGGCGGTACGGAACTCTCCGGCGTGGACTGTTCGGGCTTTGTCTGGCGAACCCTTAAAGACCGGTTCAATTTACCCATGAAGCGAGTCACCACCAGCCAGCTGATCCATATGGGAAAACGTATCCAGCCCGATCGTTTGCAGCCTGGCGACCTGGTCTTTTTCCGTATTAACCGCCAGATGCACGTAGGCTTTTATGATACGGACCGGCATTTCCTTCACGCTTCGGCCAGCCGTGGCGTAATGCGATCGTCACTGGATAACGTTTACTGGAAATCGGTATTTCTGGAAGCGCGCAGGCTGCCGAACGAACACGGTGCCCGGATATCATTTAATTATGATGAAGACGATAAGAACGTTCTGGCTAAAAATTAACGCCGGTTCTGGATTTGCAATATATAAGCCTTCGGGCCAGGAAAAATATTTACAGGATCATAGCGTGGGCTGCCAGGACCACGCTGTGACACAGATTTTTCCTGACAGACTTCTTTATGCTGAGCAGTACAAACCGTCGAAAATATTTGTTTAATCTTCTCCGCACCTGCCGATGTTACAGACAATGGCTCCCCCTCGCTCTCCCTCCCGGCTGAAGATCCTTTAAACCTCCGCGCCTTCCACTGGCTGTCATCTGACAACACCGCACTGGTAAGAGATAATAAATGGGCACCAGCCTGATAAGGAAATAATGGGTCAGTTTCCAGAACCAGACTTATCAACTGATGAATTTTCTTCGTAGCTTCCCCGATCCATGCTTATGACAGCGCGTTCATTTATGCCTCCGCTTACGGGCCTTTCGGCCGTGCACAACAGTGAAAAATGCTCTTAAAACACGGCCGATAACCCTTCTTTATTACTGACTACCCTTCATCCAAATGCCCTTGCGCTGTTTTTAAGCCCTTTAATGTGATCTCCATCAGACTTTCATTGTTAAACAGATGTTGAATACTGGTCCTTTATTGTGAATGAAGGTTATATTTGTTTCACTCGAAACAAAGATGGCGAAAGCAGCGGAGAGCACCATGGACACCAGCTTCACTTCAGTCGATCAACCAGAAGACGCTAAGCAAAATATACGCCTGATGAAAAAGGCGCTCAGGGAAGAAATTGGCGATGTGGAAGGATTATTCGAACAGGTAAGAGCGAAGATTGTCGGCGAGCTCAAGGCGGCACGTACCGAAGAACAGCAGCAGGGCTCCGCATGGCCGGAAGTCAGCCTGCAAGAGATTGCCGCAGGACGTGTTTCGGAAGAGACCAAGAATTATATTCGCCGCAGGGGGTGTGTGGTGGTCAGGCAAACTTTCAACCGTGAGCAGGCGCTGGGATGGGATAAATCGATGCTCGACTACCTGGACGCCAACGATTTCGATGGCGTGTACCAGGGGCTTGGTGACAACTTTTTCGGTAGCCTCGACGCTTCACGCCCTGAAATCTACCCTGTTTACTGGTCTCCGGCTCAGATGGAAGCGCGGCAGAGCGACGCCATGGCGCAAACTCAGGCTTTCCTGAACCGGCTCTGGAAATTCGAATCGGCAGGTATACGCTGGTTTGAGCCTGATGTGAACATCATCTATCCCGACCGCATACGACGTCGTCTGCCGGGCACAACCTCAAAAGGGCTGGGTGCGCATACAGATTCAGGCGCGCTGGAGCGGTGGTTGCTTCCTGCTTATCAAAAAGTGTTCCGCAAAATTTTCTCGAACCGTTTTAATGAATACGATCCGTGGGACGCAGCCTGGCGTACCGATGTTTATGAGTATCAGGCCGGCACCACAACAAAATGTTCGGCATTTCGTACCTTTCAGGGCTGGACGGCGCTTTCTGATATGCAGGTCGGGCAGGGGCTGCTGCATGTCGTGCCGGTACCCGAAGCAATGGCTTATTTGCTGTTGCGCCCGCTACTGAAAGATGTCCCGGAGGAGGAGCTGTGCGGCGTTGCGCCCGGGAAAGTGCTGCCGGTGTCGGAAAAATGGCATCCTGAACTGATTCAGGGATTGTGCTCAATACCTTCACTCCAGGCAGGGGATTCAGTCTGGTGGCATTGTGATGTTATTCATTCCGTTGCCCCGGTAGAAAATCAGCAGGGCTGGGGAAATGTAATGTATATCCCGGCCGCGCCTCTCTGTGACAAGAACGCCGTCTGCGCGGCCGCCGTTGCCCAGGCGCTGGCATCAGGCGAATCGCCCGCCGATTTTCCACAGGAAGATTATGAAGTCACCTGGAAAGGTCGCTTCACCTCTGAAAAGCTGAACGCGAACGGGCGCCGCAGTCTCGGACTGGAATGAGACCCTTGCCGACCCGCTTTCGGCGGATCGGCAGCATTTGTAGCGGCCTGTCTTTCTGGTAAGCTTGCTAAAAAAGCTTACCGGCAGGCACCATGAACGTACGTCATCAGAATATTATTCAGCTCGTCAGTGAACGCGGCAGCGTCAGCGTCAGCGAACTTTCTCAAATCACTGGTGTTTCCGAGGTAACGGTACGTCAGGATCTGAACGTGCTGGAAAAAGGCGGTTTTCTGCGTCGCGTGCACGGATCGGCCGTTGCGCCTGAAAGTGATGATGTGGGCGCAAGGATGCGCACCCGCTATGCCGTCAAGAAACGTCTCGCAGAGCATGCGGCTTCACTGGTGAATGCCGGAGAGGCGGTTTTCATTGAGGGAGGCAGTACCAACGCGCTGCTGGCCAGGGAGCTGAGTGAAAGACGGGACATTACCATTATTACGGTCAGCCACTATATTGCCGGATTGCTCAGGGAGACGGGTGGGGAGGTTATTATTCTTGGCGGCCTGTATCAAAAAAGCAGCGAATCCGTGGTAGGGCCGCTGACCCGACTTTGTATCCAGCACCTCAACTTCCATAAGGTCTTTATCGGCATAGATGGCTGGGACGCGTTGACCGGTTTTACCGGTCGTAATATGCTGCGCTGCGATGTCGTTAACGCCCTGATGGCTAAAAACACCCATACTATTGCGCTGACCGACTCGTCGAAATTTGGTCAGATCCATCCGTATCCGCTCGCCCCTGAACACCCTTTTAGTCACGTCATCACCGATACTGATTTACCCGATACCTGCAAAGAAATTCTTCAGGCGCAGGGGCTGCGTCTGGATATTCTTGGTCCCGTCTGAGCCTGGGTTTATCGACAGGCAGCGCCGTTTTCTCTCGCGATATATTGCAACGCTATAAGAGGTTTAGTAAGGGCGGATTGGGCTATACAAACCTACGTGCCCGTTTGGATTTGGTCATTGGGAAAATCGGGTGCTGAAGGCAGGTATAGCATGCGGGATGTGTGGAATAATTTAAATCGAAAAGTGATTTCAGGTGCGGTTTCTGCATACTTTTCAATGCAATACGTCGGAGCCAGGTATAATAACGCGGCCTGGCGTATTGCACAGCCAGCCAACAGGGTACATTTTTTCGGTACCCGCAGCGATCGTAACCCTGGCCTAAGCACCTGCCACCATTAATGCCTGATCCGCGCCAGTTCTTCTTCGCCAAGACCGGTCATTTTCATCACGGTGTTACGATCGAGGCCGTTTTGCAGCATAGTGCGGGCTACTTCAAGCTTTCCTTCTAGCTTGCCTTCGAGCTTTCCTTCAAGCTTGCCTTCATATCTGCCTTCCTGTCGGCCGAGCTGAATACCTTCGGCCCGCCCTTTTTCAATGCCTTTCTGTTCAAGCTGTTGCGCGATGGTCATCAGTGCATCCTCATGTTTCGGCACCCGTTGTGCCAGTTCACGTACAAAGGCCTCTGCGTCTGAAGTTTCGCCTGCCTGTATAAGGTAGTTTATCAGCGATGCCAGCTGCTGTCCTGTAACATGTTCCTTCAGCAGAAGCGTCGCCAGCCGATCCAGCAGCTCGGCCAGATCGCGTTGGTGGATATGTTTTTGCAGCAGCGTCAGGGCCGCCATACTGCGGTGCTCCATGATCTCGTCGTCAGGTATAACCGTAACGTCGACGAGGGGGAAATGACCGCTATAGAGCTTTTCAGCCTGTACCGGATCGGCAAATTCATCCAGCCAGCGCGTGGAGTAAGGATAGGGGCTGCGCCGGCCGGTATAGAATAAAACCGGGATCACCAGCGGCAGCTTTTTATGACCGGCGTCCAGATGGCGCTGCATAGCCGCTATTGCATAGCGGAAAAGCCGGAAGGCCATGTGCTTGTCCGGTGTGGACTGATGCTCAATCAAAACATGCACATAGGCGTCACCTGCAGCTGTTTTCAGACTGTAAAGCACATCGCTAAAATAGGGGCGCAGATTTTCCTCAATAAAACTCCCGGACTCCAGTTTTAGCGTGTTGAAATCGCAAACGGCCTGCAGTTCTGACGGCAGATGCAGCTGCATAAAATCCCGCGCGGTATCGGGATGGGTCAGGAACTGTTTGAATGCCAGGTCGTGTGGCGTTGGAGAGGTTTTCTTTCCGCCCTTTGCTTTTTTATCAGACATAATTGTTTTTACTGCATGCGTGGTGAACGGACTGGCTGCACATTGACCGTAAAGCTTTCATCAGCCCCCTCCCTTATTTGATTGGAAAATCCCTGTTAATTAACCGGTTGTATAGTACAACCGCCTCCTGGCTGGTACAACAGCAGGCTTAAAAGGCGGTAGCTCAAACTCTTTGTCGGGCTGGGCCATCCACAGGGATTACTGTAAATAATCGACCGCTGGCATAAAACCATACTTTTCTGTGCACAGGCTATCCACTTTTTCTGTGGATAAAATGCCTGTCAGGATTGGACCGCTAACGGGCATTTTATGCGCCAGCGTCAGGGGGGCGGCGCAACTGCATAGCGGGCAAATCAGGGTTTCTTCTCCATTAAATCCACCATGGCTCCCTGATGAGCATCAACGTTACGGATATAGCGCATCAACGTTTCCGGTTTTTTCCAGGTTCCTTCCTGCATTATTTGCGCCACGGCATAGCCCTGTTTCGCCATATCCTGCGCTGCACCGACGCGGGCGCTATGGCCGCTCCAGCCGCCATAGCGGTTTTTGTTCAGCTTCGCTGATTTTGAATGCCCTGACGTTCGCCAGGCATGGGCGAAAATAGTTTCAAAAGAGGGGGTGCTGAGCGGCCGCTCGGCGATCATTACCGCTTTATTAGAACGATGAACCGGACAGAACAGGAAAGCATCCGGTTCTGCGGCCAACCCCGCAGCCGCAATCCATTCCATCAGCCGCTGGGTAGAAAGATTGCTGAGTGCCTTAATCAGTCCGCCCGTCTGTACGATAGTTTTTGTCCAGGCCACATCAAGAATAATGCGTCCGTCATCGGCAAAGGTGACGTCGCGGACCCGAAGGCGGGAGAGTTCGCTGACGCGCAACAGCGTATTATACGCAACATGAAGGAAAGCCAGATTGCGTTTCTCCCTCAGTAAAGAGGAATTAAACCACAGGCTATCAAGCTTCATCAGGTCAGCGAGTCGGAAAGGGATCGCCTGACCGGTACGCTCGCCGCCTACGACAGCCACGCGGTTAATCTTTTTGATAGTACGGAAAACGATCGGCGAAGTATTTGGTGGCGTCAATCCGGCGTTACGGTGTAACATCGAAATCAGTGAAGCATGAGTAGCAATCGTCGAAGAAGCTCGCCCGGTCAGCTGTAGGAAATTAAGATAATCGCGAAGATCGGCGTCGGTCATAGGCAAAAAGGTGCGTGCATTCTCCCTGGCCCAGCGATAGCAGACACGCATCACGCTAAGTAGCTGCCGCCAGGTATTGGATGAAAAGGCATCTTTGTCCTGCACAAACTCCTTTAGCCGTGCTGCAATATCTTCATCGGCGGTAAGGGCCGATACCATACCGTTGGCTATGATTTCACCCATTTTCGTCTGATAATCTCCTCAATTTTTTCCGATCGCGCTACGTGAATTCTGCATGAGTAAGAGGGGCTAATCCCCTAATAATTTACGTAGCGATGCCAGTTTACAGGCTGCATTTCAATCACGTATGCCGGGAGATACACAGTCGCTTTTTGCTGTGAACCCGCCTGAAAAAGCATACCTGCTTCCGGGCCTGATGTCCTGACTTTATATAAGTCCCATTATATAAAGTCATTAATTTACGGCTGAATGCGGCTGAAAGGTTAAAAATCACCCAAGGTGGTAACGGTTGGTTAAAACAGGCGCTACCGCTGATAGCCTGTTGCCGTTAATGCCGGAGCCGGTTTTTCCCACAATAGTCATTCGTTGGGCTAAAGCAGGATAGCCATTGGTACAGAGGACTCATGATAAGGATGATTAAAAAATCTGATTTTTTCAGAATAAGCTTAGCTTTGATAAGGTAATGTATCGCTTTCCCAGTGCATCTTATTATAAAGATGATGCCAGTTTGCATCGGTTGCTAAGTATAAAAAGGCTTCGCCATTATTTTTTGTGAACGATCTCAATTTTTGTGACATGATTATCATCCCATTCCTCTGTATACCTGGACAGGTTTTTATAAACAGGAATAGTCAGGTCGGCAAGAAAATCGTCTTTTCTAAAAACTACCCTTTAATTTTATTTTTTTTTAACTTTATAAAAAAATAACATCATGAATTATTTGATTTTTTATCTATGAAAATGAGATGTTGCTATCCTGATGTTTTTCTGCCACCATCAGAGTGAACGAGCTTTATTTAATTACCTTTTGTATACGCTGGTGCCCGCCAGAATGCAGATTAACAGATTGATTATCCTGGCCGACAAAGTAATTATAGGTTTCAATTTCATGATTTGGATTTGAATGGAGGTAATAGCGCTTTACCCTCTGCTCTTGATTCCACCATGCTGGCAATGCCGTTAACTAACGGATTTATAATCCCGTTATCTGTCAGCGCATTCCTGTAAATATCAACAGTCGGCGTTGCTTTTTTTGAGCAGCCGATAACAGGTAAAATAAGAAATTTTAAATGCCTGTAAATAATAAATCTCTATGGCGATTTACATAAAACCATTGTATTCAGGATGTCCGATTTTCTGAACAAACAGGAAAGGATAATCACGTCCATAGGTATTAACGCTTTCTTCGTTCAGATGTAATTTTCCAAATAAAAATAACTACAATATAATTTATAAACACATCCTTAATATATGTTTAGTGAAAATTGGAAGGGTGACTTATATTTTTAAGCGGAAAGAGATTCCTGTCAACCGATACAATACTTCCAAAATATTGCCATCACGCAATCTGCATCTACACTTAACCTTTAATCAGAGGGGGAAATAATGTGCAATAAGATAATAGTTTTTGATGTCAATGAAACGCTTCTGGATACAGGGGCGCTGAACCCCATTTTTAAAAGGGTATTTGGTGACGAACGAATTTTGCGCCAATGGTTCTCTGAATTAATCATTTATTCCCAGTCGCTTACTCTCAGCGGCAGTTACATGCCCTTTGGCGAGCTTGCTGTAGCCGTGTTGCAAATGGTGGCTGAGATAAGAGGTACCATACTTTCAGAGCAAGACATAAATGAATTTCGGCAGCGTCTGGCGACGCTTCCTGCTCACCCGGATGCGTTGCCCGCGCTGGAAATGCTGCGGGCAGCCGGATTTCGTCTGGTGACGCTCACCAATTCATCCACTCAGGCTGGCCAGAAGGTACTGGAACAATCGGGCCTTGCTCACTTTTTTGAAAAGCAGTTCTCGGTTGAAGAGGTCAAACGTTTCAAACCGGCCACGGAGAATTACACCAGCGTGGCACAGAGGCTCGGCGTGAATGCCGATTTGTTGCGGCTTGTCGCTGCGCATACCTGGGATATCCTGGGCGCAACAGCCTGCGGCTGGAAAGGTGCACTGGTTGCTCGTCCGGGCAATGCGGTATTACGCGTTGGCAAACAGCCTGATATTGTTGAAAAAGATCTTATCGCCGTTGCTCATCGCATCATCATTATTGATAGGCCAGAGTAAATGGCATTGGCCGCTTAAGCGTGGGATCCGTAATCTGGCCTGAAAATGGATTGCGGATTTCAGGGCCTGAACAAGAATTAAATATGCCCTTAGGTGAAGTAAGATAAGTTTTTCTAAAATCACCTGGTAATAGGGTGGCCTTTGCTTTTTATTTTATCGACATTTTAAAGGTAAATCTAAGCAGTCTCTTGAGTTATAAATCATAATCATTATAACTCTGTGCGGATTACATCAGCATATTTCTCCGATCGCCTTCTCGGGGCCTGAAAAAGAAACCGAAAAAGTCGTCGGTAGCGGTTATTTTCTTCACGACAATAGCCTGACTTTTTCTATGGCCGTTTCGCCTGATAAGGCAAATTTACAGCACCAATCTGCAATAGTGAATAAAATTTACCGACATGGCCTGTTAATTTGGCAAATTCTGCCGATATAGGATTGGGTTTCTTTTATCGCACCTGGCAAAGGATGGGCAGGGCGTCTGCAACTTGCCAGAGGTAAATACTTATTCCAATAGATTTATTTCATTATAAATAACATGATTTTCGGCATGCCATCAATATTATGCAGAATTAAATTGCGTTTTTTAGTGATAACTACTGAATATACAACTAATTATATTGCCGGGGTCCTCGGATGCACCTGAAACTTTTATGGTTAGCAATGCTTAATATTGTAACCATATTTTTGCTTTCCACCTTATGGGAGTACGGACTTGAGGCGCAGATTTCCGTGCTGCTCGGTCTGGGCTATAGCGCCGATTTTGAAACCAGCGAAAGGCTCAGGTTTATCCTGACGTCCTCTGCCTTTGCTCTGCTGGCCATGATCATTCCTGGCCTGCTGATCGGCAGGCTCATACGCAAAATGCTTGCCGCTGAAAAAAATGCCCTTCGGCTGGCCGATACCGATGAGCTGACCGGCGTGGGTAACCGGAGAGCATTCAGCGCTCGTATTGCCCAGCTTGAAGCGGTCGGGCAGCCTTATTTTCTGACATTACTCGACATCAACGACTTTAAAAGCATCAACGACCTGAACGGGCATCATCAGGGGGATGCCACGCTGATTTCTCTGGCAGGCCTGCTGGCAGAAGCTGCCGGCCCGGAAACCCATGTATTCCGCATCGGCGGTGATGAATTTGCTATGACTTCAGGGGGCGGGCAGCCTGAAGAGGCGGTCAGAACTGCTGCAACCCTCCGTCAGCGCGCTGCGGAGATCCGGACCGGGCCTGATACCATGTTGGGCCTGTCGGTAGGCGTAGCCTGCTCAACCTGTAGCGGAAGCTCTGGCGTGGTGCGGGCGGCGGACCTGGCCATGTACGAAGCTAAACGGGACAAAACGCTGCATCTGGTCCATTTCTCACCGGATATGGAGCAACGATTTCTCCAGAGGGAAAAGCTCGAGCACGACGTTACCGAGGCTATCAAAAGCCATACCATCGTCCCTTTTTTGCAGCCTATTGTCTCCCTGCAAACGGGCCGCATTACCGGATTCGAGATCCTGGCGCGCTGGATACCCGGCCCCGGTAAGGTTATTGCACCTGCGGTGTTTATTCCCGTAGTGGAAAAGCTGGGCCTGATGGACACTCTGACTGTTGAACTGCTGCAGGCCGTCGTTCGCATCACCCCAGGCTGGCCGGCAGGTCTGCATCTGTCTTTGAATATCACGCCTGAGCAGCTGCTCAACCCGGTGCTGACGGACCGCCTGTCCGGCATTATGCGGCAAGCGGCACTGGTACAGCTGGAGCTGGAGGTGACGGAGCAGAACGTGATGACCATTTCAGAAGAGGCCAGACGAGCTATTCGTGCCCTGCGGGACGACGGTATTGGCGTGGTGCTGGATGATTTCGGCACTGGTTACTCCAATATGTCGGTTCTGCTGGGCCTTGGTATTACCCGGATCAAGATTGACCGCTCGTTTATCTCCACCGTTGTGAGCGTTTCGCAGCAGCAAAAGGTAGTGGAAACCCTGCTGGCGCTGTGTCAGGAGCTGAAGGTAACGGTGACGGCAGAAGGAATTGAAGACGCTATTACTCTCGAGTGGCTGCAAAAACGACGCTGTGATTACGGCCAGGGCTATCTTTTCAGCCGGCCCGTACCGGCAGATCGGGCCGCCGCTCTGCTTACCACAGCGAGTGTTCAGGCATGTTTTACCGATAAGCTGATATCTGCGCCATAAGACGCGCTTACCCCCAGAGCGGGCGGCCTTTTCCCTGACGCCCTGGTTCGAAAAGAAGGCGGTCTGGCTGCTGTGTCAAAGCAGCTCTGACAGATAGCCGTCAGCATTAGCTAACTACGCGTCGGTTCGGATGTCATTGGCATTACCCGTTGCCTGAAAGCGACGGATAATGCCACCGCTGTGGCGCGGTTGTTATGCGATCGCCGCCGAATGGCGAAAAACATCTGATCGGCCTGGCTGTTATTTCTGCTCCTGCTTGCTGTTTGCCTCTTTTTCTTTTTCTTTCTTTTTAGCCATATGATGGCCAACCGCACAGCCTGCTGCTGCACCAGCTACGCCATGATGGGCAACGTGGCCTGCCACGCCTCCGGCAGCGGCTCCTTTCAGGCACCCTTTTGCATCAGCCTGTGAACTCATAACCAAAAGCATTCCGGCAGTGATGGCGATTACAGATAATTTTTTCATAATATTTTTCCTGGAGTAAGTGGAGGAAGCCTGAACGCTTCTGAGCATAGTCAATCCGCGCACGCCGCGTCGTCAAAATGCATAAATCTAAAACTTGCTTACCTGCCGTTACGCTTTTGCGCAGCAAACAAAACCGGATTGACGTTGTTTTATGCGCATGGCTTAATTATTCGTCTATCTGCGTAGAAAACCCGGGTGCCCTCTAAATAAAGAGAAGCAAAAAAAAACGGCCGGTGTTTTACGGTGGATAGTAATAAAAATCAGGCCGTTTTTCCTGTAATACACTATTCCCCAGGTTTATTGCTGGAATGAAAACCCTTACCTTGCTACTAACTCCGCCGCCTCGGGGAAAAAGATATCAGAGCAGGCTCTTAAAATTAAGTCAGGGTAATGCTAAACCATCAACCTCGTATGGAAGGTTTTAAGCTATTTTTTCTCTTTTATGCTTTGCAAAATAACTTTTTTAAGCCAGTCGGTAGATGATTTTTTACCGCTTCGTTTGTGAGAATATATTTTTACCGTAAAAGGAGGCGCATAAAAAGGTAAGGGAAAGGTTTTAATACTGGCCAGCTCGGCAATCTTGCTGGCTACAAAGGCAGGAATGGCCATCAACAGATCGCTCTCAGCAATAATATGTGGCGAAGCAAGCATCGATGGCGTTCTCAGGGAGATCCTGCGTTCCAGCCCCAGACGCGCGAGGTGTGCATCCAGTAAACCTTTCTTCTCATTCCACGGGGTGACCACTACGTGCCCTGCTGACAGGTACTCCTCCAGCGTCATGCTGAGTCGATTAATATTACTGATAACGACAAACTCATCGCTAAATAAATCAACCTCCTCTAAATCCTGATGTTTACCCTCATTCGCTTCGCTGAAACTCAACGCGAGGTCAATTTCGCCTGCCAGCAGTTCCTTTAGCGCTGGGTTATATGGCAAATGGCACAACTCGAAAGTAATGTCCGGCGCCATTTTTTCTGTTTCCTTCATTAACCCGGGAAATATGCAAAAGGCGGTGTAATCCGTCACGGCAATTCTGAACGTTTCCGTGCTTGCAAGCGGATCGAAGGGCTGTAACGGGCTGAGGTGTTGATTGAGCGTGGATAACGATCCCGCTATATAAGGCGCCAGCTGGCAGGCAAATACGCTGGGGCACATCTTATGCCCCTCACGATAAAATAGCGGGTCCTTAAGAAATTCACGCAGGCGCGTCAAAGCATGGCTCAGCGCTGAAGTGCTCATGGCAAGTTCGGCGGCGGCAAGCCTGACCGAGCGGTGTCGGTAAACAGCATCGAAAACCGGCAACAGGTTGAGATCAAGACGCCGTAGTACATGATGCATGAAATTCACCTGCCATTGATTTTATTGCACTTATTTCATCGAACAATACCGATTATCCTTGCAGGCAGCAAACTATATTGGTGAGAGAAAGTTTATGAGCGTTATTATTCGGCAGGCCGGTCCGGAAGATATGGATGCTATCTGTAATATGATAAATGGCTTATCCGTTTACCGCGAAAGCCCGCCGGAGGCTATGCCAGATGTTGACGAAATCCGAACGTTCCTGTTTTCTGCCGATACCGCAGCGGAGGCCTATCTCTGCGAGATTGAGGGGGATATTGCCGGCTATGCGGTTATCTCGTTGGGCTATTCAACCTGGCCCGGTCGCTACAGCCTTAACGTGGAAGACCTCTATTCGACTCCTGATTACCGGGGACGAGGCGCAGGAAAAGCCATGTTGCAGTATATCGCTCAGCTGGCCGTTAGCCGCCGCTGTAACCGGATTGAATGGAACGTTCTGGAGTGGGATAAGTCAGCCAAAGATTTCTACCGCAGTATTGATGCGCTTCCTCTGAGCGAATGGGTTCGATACCGGCTTGACGGCCCGGCCCTGGAGAGATTCGCTTCGCAGGAAGCTCTCTGAGCCAGCGCGAGGCCGACTTTGAACGTTATTGCAGGTGATTTCCTTCCGGATGTGCCGGTTTCCGACTGCAGGTCTGCAGCTGCCCGTGCAAGAGAAGCACGAAGCAAAAAACCGGCTGAAAAGCCGGTCTGTGCTCCTGTATAAGCCTAAAACCAAGGCCTTACGCTGTCCTTAAAGGGATTTCAGGAATGCCAGAAGATCCACGTTCAGCTGGTCGGAATGGGTGACTGCAAAGCCATGCGGCGCATTGTCATACACTTTCAGCTGCGCGCCTGTAATCATCTCCGCGGCAAGCTTGCCGGTTGATTCAAACGGCACCACCTGATCGTTACTGCCATGAATAACCAGCGCGGGCACGTCGATTTTCGCCATATCCGGACGGAAGTCGGTGGTGGAAAATGCCTTAACGCAGTCCAGCGTGCCCTTGAGCGAAGCCAGCAGCGCAATATTCAGCGTCTGGGTCAGTACGCCTTCTGAAACCGTCTGGCCGGCATTAGTGCCGTAAAACGGTACGGCAAAATCACTGATGAACTGCGCGCGATCCTGGCGCAATCCCGCCAGGATGCCGGCAAAAACGGACTGGTCGACGCCCTGCGGGAAATCATCGGACTTACCGAAGGCGGGCGTTACCGCGCCAAGCAGCACCAGGCCATCCACGCGCGCGGTGCCGTAGTTGTTGATATAACGCGCAACGTCGCCACCGCCCATCGAAAAGCCGACCAGCGTCACCTTCTGCAAATCAAGGCTGGTGATGAGCTCGTTGATATCCGAGGCGAAAGTATCGTAATCGTAGCCGGTCCACGGCTGATCCGAACGGCCAAAGCCGCGGCGATCGAAAGCGATGACGCGATAGCCGTTTTCAGCCAGAAAGTTCAGCTGGTTGTCCCACATATCCGCGTCCAGCGGCCAGCCGTGACTGAACAGCACCGGCTTACCCTTGCCCCAGTCTTTAAAGTAAATTTGCGTACCGTCAGCAGTTTTAATCGTGCTCATTGTCTTTTCCTTGCGATGTTGAATGAAAAAGCAGCGGTTATTCAGGCGCAATCAGATACCGTACAACGGGCGTCTGTTCGGCCTGGTGAAATGCGTAAACACGGCTCTGAATTTTGCGATCGTTCATGGTGTAGCGCTCAAGCTGCCGCAGTTGCTCCATCCAGGATCCGACCACAAAGGTTTCAACGAAAATGCCGGGCTGGAAGATATCTTCATAAAGCGCCCAGTTTATGGCGCCGCCGCGACGGCGAACGCGCCTCATGTCCTGCATACAGACCGTAAACGCGTGCGCGTCTTCTGCGCGGATCTGATATTCGTAGCTCACCCTGACCGGCCCGCGATCGTGATGAATGTTCAGCGTCGGAACCGGCTCGCTGAGCTCGCTGACGTCCAGATTCAGATCCGGATCCTTATCCAGTCGCCAGCGCAGCACGGTAAGGCTGGCCAGCACCATCCCCAGCATTGCGGTGCACAGCGAAAGCGGAATGCCGTAGCGCGAAGCCAGCTGCCCCCAGACCGCGCTGCCCACGGTCATCGAGCCAAAGAACACGGTCAGATAAACAGCCAGCGCACGCGCTTTAACCCATCTTGCCGCACTGCGCTGCGCCCCCAGATTCAGGGTGGAGAGCACGGTGATCCAGGCAAAGCCGGTAAAGAACTCAAAGGCGTTGAGCAGCCAGAAATGGCGGATAAACGCCAGCGCCAGCAGGGTCATGGCAAACAGCAGGCTGGCCAGCACCATCAGCCGATCGGCGCTGAAATGCTTGCGCAGGCGAGGCAGCAGCACCGCCCCGCAGATGGCGCCTACGCCGATAAAGGCCAGCATAATGCCGTAGCCGCCGGGTCCCAGACCGAGTTCGCGACGGGCAACCAGCGGCAGCAAAGCCCAACCGGCGCTGCCAAACACAAAAAACGCCACGGTGCGGACCAGCACGTTACGCAGCACCGGCGCAGCATGCACGTAGCGCAGGCCCGCGCGCACCGCCGAAAAGAAATGCTCCGGCGGCAGGCGCTGCACGTTGGGGGATTCTTTCCAGCGGTAAAGCACCCAGGCGACGCCCAGCACGGAGAGGGCGTTGAGCAGGAACACCATCCACGGCCCCGCAAAAGACAGGATCAGCCCGCCGAGCGCCGGGCCGATGGCGCGGCTGATGTTAATACCCAGCGAGTTCAGCGCGATAGCCGGCCCCAGCTCCGCCTTTTTCACCAGATCCGGCACGATGGCCTGAAAAGGCGGCGAACTCATGGCGGCGCCCATGCTCATCAGGAAGGCGGCGATCAGCAGCACCAGTGGGGTGACGTGCCCTGTAAACGAAAGCACTGTCAGACCCGCTGCCGCGATGAATACCCAGAGCTGAGAAAACAGCAGGTATTTACGGCGATCGATAATGTCGGCCAGCACGCCGGAAGGCAGCGCGAACAGGAACATAGGCAGGCTGCTTGCCGCCTGAACCAGCGCCACGCTCAGCGGATCGGCGCTGAGCGTCAGCATAGTCCAGTTGACGCCCACATCGTTCATCCATGAGCCAATATTGGAGACAACCGTGGCGAGCCACAGCATGCGAAACACCGGCTGACGCAGCGGCTGCCAGGGGGACGCGATCGCCGGAGCGGGAGCGATCTCCTCGCTCCCGGTCACATCGTTAATATCGTTAACCTGCGCCATAACGTACCTCTCTTCGCGTACCGCCACCGAGCCGCCACCGTCCCGGGCCGGTTATGGCCAGCGTGGTGAAGATAATCAACAGCAGCCAGCCAAACTGACCTTCCACCATGCTCCAGTCAGGATGAACAAACACCATGGCGACCAGCAGCACGCCGATAACGGACAGGCAGGCTGGGAGTGTGAATACGCCGGCCAGGATAAATAGCGGGCAAATCACTTCGGCAAAAATAGCCGGCAGCAGGCTCATATAAGGACCGAGGCCAAAGGGATCCTCGATACGCGTCAGTTCTTCGCTGAAATGGAATACCTTTGGCAGGCCGTGTACATACAGCAACAGCAGGCAGCCGGTAAGGCGCAGGAAGAACAGCCCCGCATCGATGCGGGGCGGCTGAGAAAATAAAGGTTTCATCATTATCAGAACGCAAAGCAGCTGCAGCCGAGCGCCCCCCAGAAGGCGTTTTCCTCGGATACCGGCAGGTTAGCGCCACGGGCGATACCGTGCGAGTGGCTGTGCACGCCGCACGGGCCGCTGCACTGATGAGGCATCTGCTGCATTCCCACACGCGCTGTCGTGGCTGGCGGCGCGCTGCGATAGTGGCCCGGCACCTTTACCACCGGCGACCATTCGGGCAATACCGGTATCGACGGCGGCGCTTCGCTGCTGAAAGCGCCGGCAGCGTAAACGATTTTGCCATCGACTACGGTCAGTACCGACTCAATGCCCTTGATCTCTTCATCCGGCACGCTGAAGTAATCCTTGCTCAGTACCACCAGGTCGGCCAGCTGGCCGGCTTTGATCTGGCCTTTTTTATTCTGTTCGTTAGAAAACCAGGCGCTGCCCTGTGTCCACAACATTAACGCGGTGTCGCGATCCAGCCGGGCATTGACGTCATACATCTGCATCCCGCCCACGGTGCGGCCAGAGACCAGCCAGTAGAGCGCGGTCCAGGGGTTATAGCTGGCGACGCGCGTGGCGTCGGTGCCAAGACCGACCGGCACGCCGGTTTCCAGCATGCGCGCCACCGGCGGCGTATGCCGGGTAGCCTCGATGCCGTAACGTTCGGCAAAGTATTCTCCCTGGAACGCCATGCGATGCTGTACCGCGATACCGCCGCCCAGCTCCTTAATACGGTCAATATTGCGTTGGGTGACGGTTTCGGCATGGTCGAAGAACCAGTGCAGGCCATTAAACGGAATGTCGCGGTTGACCTTCTCGAAGACGTCCAGCATGCGGCCGATCGACTCGTCATAGGTGGCATGCAGGCGGAACGGCCAGCGGTGCTCCACCAGATGACGAACCACGCGCTCCAGCTCATCCTCCATGCCCGGCGCCAGATCCGGACGCGGCTCCAGGAAGTCTTCGAAGTCGGCCGCAGAGAAAACCAGCATTTCACCCGCGCCGTTGTGGCGGAAATAGTCGCTGCCCTGGCCCGGCGTAAGCATGTCCGTCCACTTTTCAAAATCCTCCAGCTCGTGTCCCGGACGCTGAGTGAAAAGGTTATAGGCGATGCGAATGGTCATCTGCTGCTTCTCATGCAGCTCGGCGATCACTGCATAATCTTCCGGATAGTTCTGGAAACCGCCGCCCGCATCGATAGCGCTGGTGAGGCCAAGCCGGTTCAGCTCACGCATAAACTGGCGGGTTGAGTTTACCTGCTGCTCTAAAGGCAGCTTTGGCCCTTTTGCCAGCGTGGCGTAAAGGATCATGGCGTTAGGGCGGGCGATCAGCATCCCTGTCGGGTTACCGTTGCTGTCGCGTTGGATCTCACCGCCCGGCGGGTTCGGCGTCTCTTTGGTATAGCCCACGACTTTTAGCGCGGCGCGGTTGAGCAGCGCGCGGTCATACAGGTGCAGAACGAATACCGGCGTATCGGGCGCCGCTTCGTTAATTTCATCCAGCGTTGGCATGCGGCGCTCGGCAAACTGGAACTCGGTCCAGCCGCCTATTACGCGTACCCACTGAGGCGACGGCGTGCGCAGCGCCTGCTCTTTAAGCATACGAAGCGCGTCAAAAACGGAAGGCACGCCTTCCCAACGCAGCTCAAGGTTGTAGTTCAGGCCGCCGCGGATCAGGTGCAGATGCGAGTCGTTCAGGCCCGGCACGGCAACGTGGCCCTTCAGGTCGATGACTTTGGTGCCTTCGCAGTGATGCTGCATGACTTCCGCCAGGCTGCCTGCTTCCAGAAACTTACCGTCGCGGATGGCCACGGCATCGGCAACAGGATTTTCGCGATCGACGGTGTGAAATCGGCCGTTAGTGAGAATGACGTCGGCTTTACCAAGGGTAACCATAAAAGCTCCTGAATGAGAGTGCCGAAGCGGCGGTAACCACTGCGGACAGAGAATTTTCCTGCCGTAAAGCAGGCTGGTGGGATGGCTGGATTATGTTCAGGAGGCCAGGAGAGCGTCTAGTTATACAAAGGGATAAGTATACGTTCGTATAGTTATACCTATAGATAATAGTTTGAAAATAAAAAGGTTCTTACACTGCGAGCAGACAGTTACCCGGCGTAACGACGGCATTTGATAACGTTTTCAGGGCCGTTGATTAACCGCCGTATTTCCTTCGGAACACTCACCTCAATGGGCCAAAACATGACTAACCGTAAACTTGAAGTACTGACGCCGCAGAACTGCCAGATTATCTTTATCGACCAGCAGCCCCAGATGGCCTTTGGCGTCCAGTCGATCGATCGTCAGGTGCTGAAAAACAACGTCGTTGCGCTGGCTAAAGCGGCCAAAGTTTTCAACATTCCGACCGTACTGACCACCGTTGAGACCGAAAGCTTCTCCGGCCATACCTTCCCGGAACTGCTGGACGCGCTGCCGGGCCAGGACATTCTTGAGCGCACCTCAATGAACTCATGGGATGACCAGAAAGTTCGTGATGCGCTGGCGGCCAACGGCAAGCAGAAGATTGTGGTTTCCGGCCTGTGGACCGAAGTCTGTAACAACACTTTTGCGCTGTGCGCCATGCTGGAAGGCGATTACGAAATTTATATGGTGGCTGATGCCTCCGGCGGCACCACTAAAGAAGCGCACGACTATGCGATGCAGCGCATGATCCAGGCTGGCGTGATCCCGGTGACCTGGCAGCAGGTGATGCTGGAGTGGCAGCGTGACTGGGCGCACAAAGACACTTACAACGCCGTTATGGACATTGCCAAAGAGCATTCAGGCGCTTACGGCATCGGCGTCGACTACGCCTACACCATGGTGCACAAAGCGCCTTCTCGTCAGAAGAGCGAGCACCGTACCCTGGCGCCAGTACACGCACCGGTACGTTAATCGATCCGGCTGGCCCCTTACCGGGCTGGCCGGCTATCCTGGAAAGGAGGATCTGTGAGTCCTTTAATCATTTCTCTGGGCGCGGGCGCGCTGATCGGGCTGGTTTATTCGCTGCTCAAAGTCCGCTCTCCTGCTCCGCCTGCCGTGGCGCTTGTCGGGTTGTTGGGCATGGTCATCGGCAGCACGCTGGGCGGAAAGCTGCTGAACAATGTACCAATAGCCCGGGCACCCTCTGGCTTACACATCCAGGCCGTCACCGAGAAAAGCCCGGTATCGCCATCCCTTATCGCAAAACAGGCAGGCTGATATGTTAAAGACCTATTCTGTTTCGCTGGCGGTCGGCGTTCTGGCAGGCGTTATTTACGCCGTTCTGGACGTCAGCTCTCCGGCGCCGCCGTTCGTTGCGCTGGCAGGCCTGGCAGGCATGCAGATCGGCGAACATATTATCCCGTTGATAAAACGTCTGCTTAGCCGTCAGCCCGTTAACCTGCGCTGGTTTCGCCATGAGTATCACCATAAAATTGGCGACAACCCACCGTCTTCGGGCGACTAAACCTTCCAGGGAAGCGCCTCACCAAGGTCTTAGCTTTATAAAGGAACATAGCATGCAGCTGCCGCAGCGCATCGTCGTCGTCGATGATGAACGTTCTGTCCGCAATGGCCTGACCAACCTGCTTCAGTCTGAAGGTTATCTTACCGATGCCTTCGAGTCGGCAGAATCTCTTCTTGGCGATGAAGCAGCGATGGCGACTGCCGCGCTTTTTATTATCGATGTGCAACTGCAGGGCATGGATGGTTTTGAGCTTTTTATCAATCTTACCCGGCGGCTGGAAAAGCCGCCGGGTATTATCATTTCCGGCAGCGGCGATGAAAACATGCTGCGGTATGCGGTTCATCTGGGCGCCATCGCGTTTTTGCCAAAGCCCATCGAAATTGATACGTTGTTTGAACATATCCGTCAGGAGTTCTCCTCAAAGGCTGCCCCTCAATGAGTATGGATCCGCAGGAGTTGAATGCCGCAGAAAGCGATGAAGTGATGCTGTCAGAGGATATTGCTTTTAGCCAGCTGGCGCAGGAGGGCAATATCGACTGGCTTTTGTGCCGACACGCCACCACCGGCGAAACCTTTGTGCTGGCCACGGCAGCCAGTGAAGAGGCGGTTTTCCACGTCACACAGCTGCTTAAAAACGAGTATGCCCTTCGCGCCAGCCTGGCGGAAAGCTGGGCTTTGAAGCCCCAGCGGCATACCCTTTTTAAGGGCCGCTATGCGTTGATCTACAGGACGTTTAATTATCGTACCCTGGCGGATATGCTGTGTATGCCGCCCGGCGGCATTCCCGACTTTCTTGGCAGCGCCGCAATGCTCTGCCATACGCTGGGCAGCATGCATCAGCAGGGGCTGGTGCACGGCGACATCAAGCCGGCAAACTTTTTTTATAACGATAACGGAACCGTTTATCTTGGCGGGTTTGGGCTGTCATTCATCGACAACGATCTACTTCAGCATCCTCGTCTGCCGGTGGCAGGTGGAACGCTGGCGTACATGTCCCCGGAACACACTTCCCGCTCTGCCCATCCCGTCAGTCGGGTAAGCGACCTGTACAGTCTGGGGATCGTGCTTTATGAGTTGCTGACCGGCAGGCTGCCCTACGGCAGCGCTGAAGGCAGGCACGCCGAATGGGTGCATCACCATATTGCCTCGGAAGCGTTACCGCCCCACCTTATTCGTCCTGACGTCCCGCTTATTCTGTCATCAATTATTCTCAGGCTGCTGGCCAAATCGCCGGAATACCGTTATCAGACGGCTGAGGGCGTCCTCGCCGATCTCGGCCGGTGTGCGGCCACGCTGATGCCGGGCGGCATGATTGCATCTTTTACGCTCGGGCTACAAGATTCACAGCCGGCGGACTATTCACCCGATAGCCTGTGTACAGATCATCCGCAGGCAACCGATATTCTGGCGGCTTTTGATGAGGTCAGCAGCAGCGGCAAGCACAGTCTGGTGGCGATAAGCGGGGTGCCCGGCGCAGGGAAATCGTCGCTAATCGGATCTGCGCTGAAATTACTACGCCATAAGAAAGCGCTGCTTACCGTCGTGAAGGCAGACCAGCATTCGCCTGTCCTGCCTTATGCCGTTTTTACTGCCGCATTCAGGACGCTGACTCTCCATGTGCTGGGCCTTCCCACCCAGGAAATGACGCGCTGGAAAACCCACATTACGCGCCTGCTGGGAGAATATGCCGGCCTGGCTGTTAACCTGGTTCCCGAGCTGGGCATCCTTCTCAACCAGAAAGCCGCCGTTCAGATGCACTCGCATCCCCTTGATGCAAAAGATCGCTTCAATCTTGTAGCCTGCAGCCTGGTCAAGGCGTTTACGGCTTCCGGGCGGCCGCTGGTCATGCTTATCGACGATGTGCACTGGGCCGATCGGGCTACGCTGCTCCTGTTACAGAATCTGCTGAGCTTAAGCGAAGATATTCCCCTGCTGCTGGTGATTACCTATCGTGACAGCGTCTCGCTGCCCTGTCCTACCATCGCCGGCAACCTGAATCGTATACGGGCCTGTGCGGTCCGCATTACCGATATCACGCCGGAACCGCTTTCCGAAAAAAACATCGCCGACTGGCTTGCGGGACTTTTTCATACCCGCAGCTCGGCAACAAGCGAACTGGCCCGGGTGATCCACGAAAAAACGGCCGGTAATCCGCTCGCTACCCGAGAATTTTTTCGTCAGGCCGTTCGGGACGGGCTGATTACCCATCATGCGCCATTAAAATGGAGCTGCGATCCGCAGGCCCTCAGAAACTGCCACTATACGGCGAACGTTGCAGCCAGCGTATTGCGGCATCTGACCTCGTTGCCGCTGCCGACCCGGCATCTTCTGGGCAGGCTGGCGTCGCTGGGCAGCGCTGGCGGGCTGGACGTGTTGAGCAGGATTATCACTGTTCCCGTTTCGGAAATAGAACGAACGCTTCTGCCGGCCGTCACGGCCCGGCTGATAACGCTGAATGAGGCAGGATATGCCTTTATGCATGACACCATGCACGAGGCGGCGCTTAATCTTCTGAACGATGAAGATAAAGACAGCTTCCATTGCGCTGCTGCGCTTTATTACATTCACGAATCCAGCCTTGATGTTACCAACGCTTTGCTTTTCCGGGCGGCGCATCATCTGCTTGCTGTCAAAACGCTTTCTCTTCTTACGCCAGATGCAGCGCGGTTCTGTCAGCTGCTGCTTAAAGCCGGCAGGCGCGCCAAAACCATGGGCGACTATATTTCAGCGCTGCGCTACCTGCAAACCGCTCGTTTGCTTAACCAGGGCGCGGGTAAGGCAGAAAGCGGCGAATTTTTGCTTGAAGAAGCGGAGTGTGAGTTCCTGAACGGTAATCTGCCAGCCGCGCTGAAATTAAGCGCGGCGATCCACGCTTCGCCTGGTGAAGTCGCGGACAAAGCGGAGGCCGCCTGCCTGATTGCCGAAATTCATATGCGCCAGTCGGACAGCAAGCTTGCGCTGGAAACGGCGCTCGCCTGGCTTGCGGTGTTTGGCATCCAGCTGAACCGCAACCCGGCTCAGGAAGAGTGTGATGAAGCAAGGATCATCCTGAAGGAGGACGTAGGGAAAAATCCCTATACCCGTTTCCGTTCTCTGCCGCTGGTTACCTGCAAAAACACGGAAGCCGTGATGGATCTGCTGGCCAGCGCCAGCACCTTTGCCGCCTTCATTAATCCGCGGCTGCATTTTATAATCCTGTGCAGGCTGCTGCATTTGTCGATGGCGCACGGCCTGAGCGGAGCTTCGACGCTGGCCCTCTCCTGGTACGGAGTGGTGTGTGGCGATCGCTATGATGAATACAGTCGTGGCTTTGCCAGCACGCTTCTGGCGCGGGAGCTGGTCTATAAGCATGACTTCGTCAGTTTTAAAGCCCGTACGCTGCTGCCGCTGGATCAGGTCAGCGTCTGGACGATGCCGCTGACCTATGCCATTGAACGGGCAAAAGCCGCTTTCGACGTTGGGGTGGAAACGGGCGATCGCACATCTGCCTGCCTGGCGTTGCGCCATCTCATCATGAACTATCTTGCCCGCGGCGACCATCTTGACGGGGTGCATACGTCAATTACGCGCGGACTGCTGTTTGTCAGAAAGGCGCAGTATAAAGACGTTGAAGTGATCCTCGGGATGCAGCTGGACTACGTTCTTTTTCTGCGTAAGCCCAGGGACGGCCTCTTCACCGGTAATCATTTCGTCACGCCGGTGCTGGCGGTGGTTAAACCTGAAAATGCCGTTGAACCCATGTATCTGATGCAGTTCTGGTTGCGTCTTTATAAAGCGATGGCGCATTTTTTTGCGAACGAATACGCCGACGCACAACGGTGGTTTAAAGAGGCCGAGCCGTTTACCGCGCTGATCCCGGGGCATGTGCATATGCTCGATTTTCATCTTTACAGCGCGCTTTCGGTCACGATACCGCTCAGCTCCGGCTCTGTGACCGACGCGTTACGGCTACAGTTAGGGAAGCACCTCGACAGGATCGTGACATGGTCAAATGAAAACGCGAAAACGTTTTCAGACAAGGAGGCGCTGCTGCGCGCGGAGCTGCTTCGCCTTGAAGGTGAAACGGCGCGGGCATCGGAGCAGTTTGAACGAGCTATCACGCTGTCCCATGAGGGGCAATTTCATCATATCAACGGCCTTGCCTGCGAACTGGCCGCGCGTATGGCGTATGCCCGGGAGATGGCGTTTGCCGGTGATGCCTATATTAAAGGCGCCATGGCGGCCTGGGAGCATTGGGGAGCAGGCGCCAAAGTTCGCCAGCTGGAAGCGCAGTATCCGGCCCTCGCCAGCCACACGTCCCGGACTGCGCTGAGCACCGTATCTTTTGAGCAGAGTGCGGTCACAAGCGATTTGCAGAGCATGGTGACCGTAATGCGGGCCCTCACAGAAGAAATCAATCTGGATCGGCTTATCCATATCCTGATGATGATGCTGGTGGAGCGTGCCGGGGCGCAGCATTGCATGCTGATCCGCCTGATTGACGGCAATGTGCCCGAGATTCAGGCAAGAGCCTCCACGACCACGGAAGGGGTTAAGGTTAAAATCGTGCGGGAGCTGCCCGTAGCAACCGACCTTCCGCTTTCGGTGCTTTCTGCCGTGATCCGTACCGGCCAGGAAATCCGTACCGGTAAGCCAGAAGTGTTCAGCCCGTTCAGCCAGGATAACTATCTGGTGGCGTCCGGCGCGGCGGTCATGTGCGTACCGATGTTCAGACAGGCGCAGATGGTAGGCGTGCTTTATCTGGAAAATCGGTTAATGCCCGACGTGTTCACCGCCGATCACTCAAGGATCGTTGCCATGCTCGGGGCACAGGCTGCGGTATCGCTGGAAACGGCCCGTCTGTACGCTGAACTGGTCGATGAAAACATTCAGCGCCGCAAAATTGAAAAGCAGCTTCGCGCCAGCCAGACCTCGCTGATGCTCGGGGAAAAAATCAGCCATACCGGCACCTGGCACTGGCATCTGGAGCCCGATATCCAGTACATCTCTGATGAATATAAACGCATCATGGGGCTGCCTGCGGAGCAGGTCGCGACCTCCATGGCCGAGTTCCAGCGGCGCGTACATCCGGATGATATTGCCTGCCTCAGAGAGCTGATCGAAACCAGCGTGCGTGAAGGCGTTACCATGCAGGCAGAGTTTCGGATTGTCCGCGATGATGGGGAGTGCCGTTACATTAAAGGGATCGGCGAGCCGAATGAAAACTGGCCGGAAGTAGCGGAGTATTTCGGCACGCTTACGGATATTACCGCACAGCGCCAGTCAGAGGATGCGGTCAGGATCGCTCAGGCGGAACTGGCGCGCGTCGCACGCGCAACCACCGTTGGGCAACTAACCTCTTCTATCGCACATGAAATCAACCAGCCGCTGATGTCTATCGTGGCCAACGCCGGTGCCAGCCAGCGGTGGCTTAAACGCGACCCCGCTAATCTGGAAAACGCCAGCAAAAGCCTTGATGAAATCATCCGTGAAGGCCGCAGGGCCGGTGATATTATTCACGGTCTTCAGGCGCTCACGCGTAATCAGGTTGCAAAGTTTGCGCCAGCAAAAATGCATCGCCTTACGCGAGACATTATTGTTCTCTCCCGGCTCGAGCTTGAACGCCGTTTCGTCTCCCTGGAGCTGGATCTGACTGCCAGAAATGACGAGGTTTTTTGCGAGAGCGTACAAATTCAGCAGGTATTGCTTAACCTGGTTATCAACGCTATTGAAGCGATGGCCAATAATGCCGGCGCGCGTACTTTACGGATCGCCTCTTCCCATCCCGCCAGCGATCTTATCCGTATTGAGGTTGCCGATAACGGAATCGGCCTGTCTGAAGAAGTAACAGGAAAGATTTTCGATTCTTTTTACACCACGAAAGCGGAAGGAATGGGAATGGGGCTGACTATCAGCAAAGAGATAATTAAACGCCACGGAGGAGAGCTACGGGCGGAAAACCGCCTGGATGGCGGGTGTCTGTTCTGGTTTACCCTGCCGGTTGAGGGGGGTGTGTAAGCCTCAATATTCTCCCGCCCCGTGCGGGAGCGTCTTAAGAGGGCCGGGATGACTACATCTCCTGCAGCAGCCCCAGCTTTTCCGCCGTTCTGACAAGTTCTGAGACCGACCGGACTTTCATTTTCTCCATTACCCTGCGCTTATGCACTTTTGCCGTTATTTCACTGATGCCCATTTCCGCGGCAATCTGTTTATTCAGCAGCCCCAGAAGAACAAACTGCATCAGCTCTTTTTCACGGGGAGTAAGCGAAGCGTATCGACCGGTAATTTCCAGCTTTTCCTGGGAGATAACCGCGCTTTTTTCAGACAGCGCAAGCGCGTCAGCAACCACCCGCAGTAAATCGTCCGGCATAACGGGCTTGGTCAGGAATTCAAACGCGCCGGCCTTCATTGCCCTGACCGTGAGCGGAATAGTGCCGTAGCCGGTCAGGAAAATGGTGGGGATAACGTGGCCGCGAGCGTTAAGGTGCACGGAAACATCAAAACCGTCAAATCCGGGCATATTCAAATCCACTATCAGACAACAAGGCGTAGGATAATCTCTCTGCTCAAGGAAATCTGACGGGCGGGTAAAGGCCGAGATCAGATAGCCTTCCGACCTGAGAAGATTTTGCAGCGAGCTAATGACGGATTCATCGTCGTCGACAAGATAAATTGTTTTATCCATAAAGATCCATTTTGATTCTTACGAATTCTGTTTTTGCAGGCAATGCAACATAACATGAAATGATGAACCGTAGAATCAGCCTTACTTATAGTTCGTTTCGATTCAGGTTTTTCCTTATTGCCTGTCGCTACGCGGTGCATAAATGTAGCCGTAAAGTACATTGCTGTAGGGTTTACAGGCATTACTGCTTAATTCACTGCCACAGGCGGAAACGCTATTCGCTATAAGATGCGGTACGGCTGGTCGTCGCAATGGTGATGGGCAATCCTGAAAAAAGCCTGCCAGAGTAGCGTAATGAGATAATCCCGGTATGGCCTTGTTGGGCCTGACTACTGGTGCAACTGTCTCCAGCAGCGGAACGGGAACCATCACGGAAAGCGAACATGATGCTCATTTGCTATCTTTCCGAAATAGCAGAAATATTTAATGGCACAATACCAGAAAAAAACAGGCCAGCCGTAAGATACGCTGGCGTAATTTAACCCCGGCCTGACTGAACAGCAGGAACGGAAAATAACCATGAATTCTACAAATCGCTGATGGTATTTCCGTCCTGCTGGTACGTTCGAGGCCTGTTTAAAATCCTGTATCGTCACAAGTAGTTTTATTTTTAATGCCTTTTTCGCACCTGGTTTTGATATTAAAGGCGTAAAGAATTACCTCTGCCACCTCTTTTTGTTCATTGCATAAATTTTAACCGGAAGATAAAGCCCCGGACCCCGGGTAATAATTAAAAGGGCTCATGTGTTTTGCTGTCTTCTGCAATGCTGAAATCATGCTTCCAGAACCCATGGCTGCCGGCCAGGGCCTGAACAGTTTCATCTCTTTTAGCCGATGGCTGAGAAGCCCTGACGAGAAAATCCGTGAAGGGTTTTATATCTTCATTAAACGTCTTAATTGTGATCCCGCCAGTCCTGCATGTTCTGCAAAGAAGTTTATTCTCTGCCTGGC